>CAYVII010000221.1:0-2534 GCA_964451475.1 uncultured Rickettsiales bacterium | reverse complement strand
TATAACCTTGTCAAAACCCTCGGCCTTTGATTTGCCGGGAGTGTAAGGCAGGATGTTGAGAATTTGTTTTTTTATCTTTAACATTGGTAGTTCCTAGTCATTATCTATTTTAGCAAAGGCGCAGAATTGGCCTATTTCGGCAAAAACCTTTACACCTTCCGGTAGCTTTTCAAGCGCAGGGCATTTTGGAAGCACTCCGACATCGCTATTTGTCATGTTTTTTAGCACCTCATCTTCGGTCTTGAAAAAGACATATTCGGAAAATGCGCCGAAATATTCGTATATCTCTTTTTCAGCCTGAATTGTAGTAAGCACGCGGAACGGGTTTTCTACCTGTAAAGACGCGGAAATTATGGTTCGCCATATTGAAAACAGGGCTTCTTTAGGGAATTTACCTGCGCCTTTGGCTAAAATGGCCTTCATCATGTCCCCTTCCCTTTTAGGGCGGATGAAGCTTCCCGAAGCACCCTGCGCGCGTTTAAATTCGCCCACTTTTTCCACTATCTCCATGCGTTTGGCCAAAAGTGTTAAAAGTTCGTTATCAATAGTATCAATTTGCGCTCTAAAATCTTCCAATTTCATAGTATTTCCAACCTTTTGGCAGGTACAGCCACTTTTTTTATTCCCTTTAATCTTTTCTTATACTTTTTCTGGCAAAAATGGAAGTAGAGACAAACAAAATACTACAAAAAACTTAGGCAAAACATCAGGTAGGATGGATAACATGGCAAAGAATACGGGGATAAACGGCGGCTTAGGTAACAGCTCAGACAACAAAGTTCATTTTTCAGACGCAGTTGTTGCAGAGCCTGTTCATTTCGCAACCAAGCCATCAATGTACAAAGTAGTTCTGCTTAACGACGATTTCACACCAATGGATTTCGTGGTGTATGTGGTGCAGAAATTTTTCCACAAAGGTTATGACGACGCTATGGCGATAACTATGCAGGTTCATGCATCGGGCCAAGCCGTGTGCGGTTTCTTTACAAAAGACGTTGCCGAAACAAAAGTTGGCATCGTGAATGATTTCTCCCGTAAGAACAACCATCCTCTGAAATGCACGATCGAGGAAAACAATTAATTAGGAAAATACATGCTCTCCCCCTCATTAGAAAATAGCTTACACCGTGCCCTTGAAATTGCCCGCGAACTTTCTCATGAATATGCGGGGCTGGAGCATTTACTTCTTTCACTTACCGAAGACAAAGACGCAAGCCTTGCGCTTAAAGCATGCAACATGGACATGGCGCGCCTTAAACTTGACCTGAACAATTTTTTAGAGAATGACCTGCAGGACATGGTTGTTAGCAACCTTGAAGAAGCTAAACCGACTGCCGGCTTCCAGCGTGTTGTACACCGTGCTGCCGTGCATGCACAGGCAAGCGGCAAGCGTGAAGTTAACGGTATAAACATTCTTATAGAACTTTTCTCTGAGCGTGACAGCCATGCGGTTTACTTCCTGCAGCTGCAAAATGTTACACGCCTTGATATTGTGAATTTCTCTTCCCACGGCATTGTAAAAATTTCAGGCCGCACGCCTTCTGAGCAGGTTATTCAGGCAATTTCTGCAAGCCAGATAAAACGCAGCCAGCAGCAGCAACAGCCGCAACAGCCCGCGAAGAAAGAAGAAACGAATGAAAAAGCAGGCGATGCGCTTGCGCAATATTGCGTGAACCTGAACAAACAGGCAGCCGAAGGTAAAACAGACGTGCTTATTGGCCGTGAAGACGAAGTTGAGCGCATGATACAAATTTTATGCCGCCGCAGCAAAAACAACCCGCTTGTGGTTGGTGAGCCCGGCGTTGGTAAAACTGCACTTGCGGAAGGCCTTGCCCTGCGTATTACGCGCGGTGAAGTGCCTGAGCAGCTTAAACGCGCGGTTATATTTTCGTTAGACCTTGGTCTTTTACTTGCAGGGACGCGTTACCGCGGTGATTTTGAGGAACGCCTGAAAGCGGTCATTAAAGAAATTGAAAAGCTGCCTTACGCAGTACTTTACATTGATGAGATCCATACAATAATCGGCGCGGGCGCAACATCGGGCGGTAGCCTTGATGCAAGCAATTTGCTTAAACCTGCCCTTGCGCGCGGCTCTTTCCGCTGCGTTGGTTCAACTACATATAAAGAATACCGCACTTATTTTGAAAAAGAACGCAGCCTGCTGCGCCGCTTCCAGAAAGTTGATATTGAAGAGCCTTCTGTTGAAGACAGCATAAAAATACTGCGTGGTTTGAAGCCTTATTATGAAATGCACCATAACGTGAAGTTCACTAACGATGCCATTAAGGCAGCGGTTGAGCTTTCTGCGCGTTATATCACTGACCGCTTTCTGCCTGATAAGGCAATTGATGCTTTAGATGAAGCAGGTGCGCAAAAAATGCTTTCTGCGAAAGCAACCAATAACAAAACAGTTACAGTGCGCGATATTGAGAATGTGATCGCGCAAATGGCGCGTATCCCTGCAAAATCAGTAAATACCGACGATGCAAGCAAGCTGAAAACGCTGGATGCAGATATAAAAGAAAAAGTATTCG
>CAYVII010000220.1:0-2566 GCA_964451475.1 uncultured Rickettsiales bacterium | reverse complement strand
TCGCTAAATTTGCCGACCTGCTCTTCCACCAGCTGGGGCATAGTTTTTTCTCATTCCTTTACGGCATACCAAACCTGCCTTCTGTATTCACGCTATTTACCGCTGACCGCAGCGGTGACATAATCTTTATGTTTGAGCGCCGCTGGCTTTTGCAGATAATTGTTTTTTGCGGGCTTGGCTTTGTCTGCTATTACCTGTACTCGCTTGTAAGCAGGTTTTATGCGCTGGCGGTTGTGATATCGATCTTAATATTGCTTACCGCATTCACCAGCCTGCATGATGTGATAATTGACGTGATGGGGCATGGAAGCGCAATTATTGGCGGGGCTGTTCTGCTTTACCTTTCATTCAGACATGACCGACCTTTACACAGACGCTGTTTTGACGGCTTTTTCGGTCTGTTCATTTTACTTTTCAATATCAGGTTCTGTTACACGCTTTCAATGGATGAAAAGCTGGCAGGAAAATATACCGGCCAGATGGCAGGAAATATATTCCATCATGATCTTTCAAAGCTGCCGCAGCTGATTGGGATGAGCGTGCAGAATGCGGCTGTATGCTTTGTGATATTTGGTGTTCTTGCAATGCTGACAGCGGCCGGATACGCGTTTTACAGGCATTTCACGGAAAAAACACTGAACCTACCCTAAACTGCTTTTTAAGCGCTACAACCACGATATTTCATAAGTTACTTGAAAAAACCCTGCCAAACAGGTTACAAAGGGCGCAATCTAAAAAACACGGGGCCGTAGCTCAGCTGGATAGAGCAAGCGTTTCCTAAACGCTAGGTCGGAGGTTCGAATCCTCTCGGTCCCACCACCTTCCTGTTATTTTATATTATTTTTGTATATTATGTCTGGCTCGTAGTTGTCTGCATACGCACAAAAACGGCGCCCTGACCTACCCGCTAAGTTTATTTGGGGCTAAAAACCTTACAAAACAGTGCATTAAACAATCTAACGGCTAACCCTTGAGTTCCGTTTGGCTTGCCGCTAATATTCGGGGTTCATATGCGCACTTTTACAATTACTGACGGAAATTATTCAAAGATCATCAATGCCCTTGTGGATAACCCAGAGGACATTACAGAGATACGTAACACTGTCGGCGAGATAATTTCCTCTATCCGTTATTACGGGGATGAGGAGCTTGCGAATATTGTAAACCGTTTTGACAATAATAACCTTGCACTTGAAGAACTGCGCATGACGCAGGAACAGATAGATAATTCTTTCCGCAGCCTTTCAACCAATACAATTAAAGCGCTTGAGCTGGCATCTGTGCGTATCCATAGCTACCATGAAAAGCTGAAACCGCAGGATGTAAGCTATAAAGACAAATCAGGCATAGAGCTTGGTTCCCGCTGGCTTCCGGTAGAATCGGCGGGTATATATGTTGCGCCGAATAACCCTTCGGCGGTTTTAATGAGCGCAATACCTGCGCGTGTTGCGGGCGTTAGCCGAATTGTACTTATAACACCGGCAATTGACGGCCATATAAACCCGGCAATACTTGCAGCCGCAAAAATATGCGGCATCACAGAAATTTACCGCATGGGCGGCGCACATGGAATTGCCGCGCTGGCATTTGGCACGCAAAGCATTCCCTCTGTAGACAAAATATCGGGCAGCGGCGATGCATATGTGCTTGAAGCAAAAAAGCAGGTATTCGGTGCGGTTGGCATTGATATGATAGAAGGTACATCGGAAGTTACTATTATTGCCGATGAGAATAACGACCCTTACTGGGTAGCGGCCGATATGCTTGCGCATGCAGAGCAAGGCGGCCAGATACGCCCTGTTTTAGTAACTACCAGCCAAAGCATGGCACAGCAGATAATCTCTTGCATATATGAAATACTGCCTGAGCTTGGGCGTTATGAAGCTGCCCACACCGCAATTGAAAAACGCGGGCTTGTTGTTGTTGTCAACAACCTGGATGAAGCTGCCGCGGTCTCTAATTTAATATCGCCAAAACAGGTGCAGCTGCTGGTTGAAAACCCAAAAGAGCTATTGCCTAAAATAACCAATGGCGGCTCAATATCATTAGGCAGACACTCACCTGCCGTGCTTAACAGCTTTATTGCAGGACCGAGCAATATATTGCCAAGCGGCTTTTCTAGCCGATTTGCTTCAGGCGTTTGCGTGCTGGATTTTATGAAGCAGCAAAGCATTATCTCTTCCGACGCAAAGTCATTTAAAGATGTTGCCAACGCAACTGCACTATTAGCGCAGGCAGAAGGCCTTGGCGCAAGCGCACTTGCAATTACCATGAGACAGGGAAAATAGCTTGAGCGAGCATATTAAAACACTCAAACTTGCCCCTGCCCTGTTAAGGCTAAAAAGCAGCCATGAAGCAAATACGGCAATAAACGACCTGCTGGATTTCAATTATTTTTCAGTCCTTGGTACATCGGGCGGGCCGTATGAGATATTACTGGATGAGGCAGACAGTAAGTTAATACTGAACATCAAAACGGCGAAAGAAAAAATAAAACTACCGCTTTCCATCCGCCCGTTCACGCGTATGGTGAAAGATTATTTCCTGCTGTTCAACAGCTACCATG
>CAYVII010000219.1:0-2573 GCA_964451475.1 uncultured Rickettsiales bacterium | reverse complement strand
ATTATCCGAAATTTCGATCTCCACTTCACCGCTTGGCAGTTTGCCAAGTATTTTTATATAACCTTCATTGATGTCAAGTATATCATTTTCCTTCAGTTTTTTGCCGGGTTTGGCAAATGCATGCCATATATTCCCGCTTACTTTTTTATGCAGTAATATTTCAAATTTTCTATCGGCCTTGAACGCATAGAGTCGGGCAGGGATGACCTTTGAATTATTGAACACCAGCAGGTCGTTTGGCATGATAAGTGAAGGCAGTTCAGAGAAGTTTTTATCCTCAATTTCTTTGCCAATAACAAGCAGGCGTGAAGCATCGCGCTTTTCAGTAGGGAAATGCGCTATCAGCTCATCTGGAAGGTGGAAATCAAATTCCTTTAGGTTCATTAGCCATGACTATTTCTTAGTCAGGGTAAATGCAAGGCTTTCGTTGTTCTTTGCAATTGAAATTGCAAAACCTGCCTCTTCGGCAAGTACTGCAGTATATTTTGCCTGAATGAGCTTAGGGTCTGAAAGGCCTTCGCGGCAGTCGGATTTTAGGCAGTTTTCCATTTCAGGGTCAAGCTTAACACTGGTGCCTTCAGCGCGCAGCTCGGTTTTGTCATTATCAATGGCAAAGGTTATTTTTCCGCCGCGGATAAGTGCCGAAGAACATATGACCAGCAGGTTAAGAATGATCTTTTTGTGGGTATAGTTGATATCAACACCCGACATATCGGTGTATTTATCATTCCAGTCCAGCGTGATCTTGCTGCCGTCAAAGAAGTTCACTGCCGTGTTTTTAGCTTCGGTAAGGCTGGCCGAGCTGCTTTTCAGGCCAACGCCGTATGCCTGACGGTAAAACTGCACGCGCGCAATTGCTTCACGGCTTGATTTTTCAATAAGTTCCATGGCCTGGCTTTTAAGCTCCGGCATTTCATCACGCAGGAATTCCGCGCCGTTACTAACCGCTCCAACGGGGCCGATAATATCGTGGCAAAAACGTGTGCATAACATTTCGGCAAATTTTATAGGGTCTGTGGTCATAAGCTCTTTCTTTGTTTTGTTGGCACACCTTAGAAGTAATTTGGTTAAAAAATCACTAATCGGCCAGAGTAATATTGTCAGTCACGGCATTTGGATACATCATGAACAAATATAAGTTGACGAAAATATTTTTGTGGATATAGCTTGTATCTACAACTGGGGGTTGAATATATGGAAGTTATACAATTTCAAAGAGAGTTATCTCAAAAAGATACTGCAAACATCAATAAGCCTTTAGTGGCAAGGTTACGCACGGCGATGCTCAAAAAAGGGTTGAATCCTAAAACTTTGGCCGAGCGTTCTAAAGTCGGCAGATCTTTTGTGTACGATATCCTTAACGGCAAATCGGCAAACCCAACATCGGCAAAACTAACTGCAATAGCAGAGCAACTGGGCGTAAGCGTACAATACCTTCTTTCAGGCGTATATTCTGATACTGCCGATAGTAAGAGCGAAATAGCCGAAATACCAACTCTTAACGTAGAGCCGGGCGCTGACGGGAATATGGTGATAGGAACCAGCAGCAAATTTTATTGCTTTAAAAATAACTGGATAAAAGAAAAACTGGCAACCTCGGCGCAAAATCTGCGCGCTATAAATGTAACGGGTGACAGTATGAGCCCAACCCTGCAAAGCGGGGATGTAATACTGGTCAATACTGCACAGAAAATGCCTAATCCGCCTGGTTTGTTTGTCTTGTTTGACGGCCTTGGCCTGCATGCCAAAAGGCTTGAGCAGATAGGTAAAGATAAAATTCGTGTAATGTCTGATAACAGCCAGTATCTGGCCTATGAAATGGACGTGCAGGAAATCAACATAATAGGCAAAATAGTGTGGCTGGGCAGGGAGCTGTAAAAAAATTATCACAAATTATTCCTTCACACGGCATAATGCCTTGTTATAATGGGGTGTTATGCAGCGTTTATTGCCACTAGTTTTACTTGTTCTTCTTGCTTCATGCTCAGGTATAAGGAGCGCGGCAGTTGTTCCTATTCAGAGCAAAGATAAACAGCTTACCTGCCGTGATATATTGCTGGAGGTCAGTGAGGCCGAGCAATATAAAGTAGCGGCAGAAAAAAATAAAGATCCGGGTCTGCGCTCATTCATTGCACCGCTTGGTTACATGTACACTCTTACATCTGCCGATGAAGCTATTGATGCTTCAAACCAGCGCATAAAATATTTGCAGGAAGTTTACCAGCTTTCAGGCTGTACTGCAGGCGGTCCTGCTGTTTTAAGCCCTGAACAGATGCGCGGCCACACATTTACTAGCGGTTACCCAACGCCGGTACCGGGCAGATAAGTGCAGGAGTTTAGTTTTATAGAGCGCCTTCTTAAACCTTTGGCAGGTTCCAATTCATTTGGCCTGACAGATGACTGCGCATATTTTGACGGCTACGCGATAACTAAAGACGTGCTGGTTAGCGGTACACATTTTTTTGCTGATGACGAACCGTACGATCTTGCCCGCAAGGCATTGCGCGTAAATCTTTCAGATCTGGCGGCATGCGGAGCAAAACCTTTTGCTTTTATGCTTGGGCTTGCTTTGC
>CAYVII010000218.1:0-2611 GCA_964451475.1 uncultured Rickettsiales bacterium | reverse complement strand
TGGTTGGCGCTATGGAACGTAGGGCAGCCGAAGGTGAATTCCGCGCTAACGTGCATCTTGGCGGCAGTGTCCACCCCGTAAAGCTTACAAAAGAAGAGCGTCGCCTTGCAATTAAGGCCGCCGATGTTCTTGGTCTGCGCTGCGCGGGCGTGGATATGGTACGCACAAATAGCGGCCCAAAAGTGCTAGAGGTAAATTCTTCCCCCGGCCTAGAGGGCATTGAAGAGGCCACAAAGCGCGATATTGCAGGTGATATCATCTGGTTCATTGAAAATAACGCCCGCCCAAACGATGTAAAAACAAAGGGTAAGGGGTAACCCCTAAGTTTTTTCCGCCTGTTAAGCCCAATTGGCACGGTTGTTGCTTCTATTTCCTTAAAATTGAGGATTTATGGCAGACCGTATATCAGCACTAGTAACACATGCACGCACATTGCGCGATATTACGCTTACGCAAATTGACCTTGCTAAGGTTAACCAGCAGGTTTCAAGCGGTAAAAGGGTAAGCAGCTACGGTGAGCTGAACGGCGCTGTTGAGCGCGTTTCTACAAACCAGAGCAAAATCAGCCGTATTGATAATTATATTGCGAATAACAAAGCTATTACCACTACGCTGAATGCAATGAATAACTCTCTGGATCAGATCCAGAAATCACTTGAGAATTTCTCATCTAACCTTGTTCTTCGCCGTGGTGCAACTACCAGTGAACAAATGAATTTCTCTGCTCTTGCAGAAGAGGCGCTTGATAAAGTTGCGGGCGCATTAAATATAAATCTTGGTGGCCGTTACCTGTTCTCGGGTACTAAAACAGATGTAAAGACTGTTGATGATAATATCTATCTGGCTCAGGACGGTGTTCCCGATGATAGCTATTATAACGGTAACAGCGAAGGTATGACTGCCCGTATATCGGACAGCCGCGTGATTGAATATGGCGTAACGGGTAATGACCCTGCTTTCCAGAAGGCAATAGCAGCTATTAAAACAGCCCAAACAGCCGATGCGAATAATGATCAGGAAGGCTTTGAAAAAGCTTCAGCGCTACTTAATGAAGCAATAAGCGAAATTACGAACGTACGTGCAAAAATAGCTACGAATATTACCAGCGTGGAGTCTGCAAGTTCAGAACACGAAAGTATGAAAGTTTACTGGAAGCAGTCACTTAAGGAAGATCTAGATACCGATGTGGCCGAGGCCAGCATCCGCCTTGCGGCTGACCAGACAATTCTACAGGCGACCTATCAGGTGTTCGCCCTTACGTCAAAACTGAAGCTTAGTGATTACCTGTAGGAGAAAATCGATAAATACGAGCAAAAATATAAGTAAAATTAACTAACTATTAAAACAAAAGAGTCAAAATTAACAAACAAAGGAAGGATACTTAAAATGCAAGCACAACTACTGGAAAAAGCCGCAAACTTCAAAACACGTTTTGGCGAAGTTTCGTATGATGAAACAAAAGTTTTGTCATTCCCAAACGGCATCCTTGGTATGCCAAATCAGGCAAAGTTTTTCGTATCAACTTTCCCGAATGAGAAAATGGACAAATTCCAGGTTCTTCAGTCACTGGTTGATAACGAGGTGTCATTTGCCCTTGTTCCGTTGGCAAGCATCTCAAGCGCAATTGATGAAGCGGATCTTGAAGAGGTACGCAATGTGCTGGAGATCAAAAAAGAAGATATGCTGGTTATGCTTATCGTTTCTATCCAGAAAACGCCAAGCGGCAGCCGCCTTTCAGTGAACGTACGTGCACCGCTATTCATTGATGCAGCAAATAAGACTGGTTACCAGATAGTTCTGGCAAACAGCAAATATCCGGTTCAGCACTTTTTAGGCTAGTGGCTTAAGTCCTGAACGGATATTTCATGAAAACGAAAACGCCCTGCTTAAAACGCACGGGCGTTTTTGTTTTGTCTTATTGTTTATTTTAAATAAAATGCTTTCATGAAAATAGTGTCATGGAACGTAAACTCAGTTAAAGCCCGCCTTGAGCACCTGATAAAATATCTACGCGATAATGCGCCGGATGTTATTCTTTTACAGGAACTTAAATGTCAGGATGAAGCTTTTCCATATATGGAAATAGAAGAACTTGGCTATAACATCGCCGTATATGGACAGAAGAGCTATAACGGGGTGGCAATACTAAGTAAGCACCGCATAGAGGATGTTTATAAGGAACTGGACGTATCTGAGTCACGTTATATAGAGGCAGTAACAAATGGCGTAAGGGTTGCCAGCGTATATGTGCCAAACGGTCAGGAGGTAGGGGGAGATAAATTCAAATATAAACTCAGCTTTTTAAAAAAACTGCACACGCATTTAAAGAACCTGCTGCAATATGATGAAAAAATAGTGATAGGCGGTGATTTCAACGTTGCTCCGTGCGAGATAGATGTATTTGACCCCATAGCCATGGAAGGCACAATATGCTACCACCCCGATGAACGCGCGGCTTTTAACGCCATAGAAAATAGCGGTTATATTGATAGCTTCCGCGCAAAGCACGCGACAACACAGCAGTTCAGCTGGTGGGATTACAGGGCAGGCGCGTATCAGGGCAACAAAGGCCTGCGCATAGACCATATATTATTAAGCCCAGAAGCCGCCG
>CAYVII010000217.1:0-2639 GCA_964451475.1 uncultured Rickettsiales bacterium | reverse complement strand
ATCTACGATCTCATTCAATTCAGCTTTTGCCTCTTCAATTCCGGCAACATCTTTGAATGTTACTTTTTTGGTATTCTCGTTCAGCATTTTGCTGCGGGCTTTGCCAAAGCCGAAAGGGCCACCACCACCGCCACCGCCGGAACCACCTTTACCTCCTGCGCCGCCATTCATCTGGCGCATTAGATATATCCAGCCGGCAACGATAATGATAATTGGAAGAAGATTGATAACAAGAGACCAGATGTTTGAGCTTGATTCATCACGTACCGTATTGAACTTCACGTTATTGTTCTGAAGAACTTCGATCAGCGGTGCGCTGGCAACTGCCTCGGTTGAAAAGCCCTTACCATCGGTAAGTTTGCCCATTACATTATAGCCGCGTATCTCGCTGCCTTGAAGGGTGACCTCTTTTACCTGTCCTGCCTTGGCTTTATCAATAAGTGTTGAGTAAGCAATATCAGGATATTCTGCTTTTGTGTTGGCACTAAGGATTGCATCGCTCACGGCAAGTAGCACAAAGAAGGCGATTATCCAGATAAGTATGTTTTTGCCCATATTTTTCATCACTGTTAAATATAGTGTCTAAAGCCTATTTCTCAATAGCAATAAGGATTTTATCCTTTTTTGGTGTAAATACCAGCTTTGACAGGGTTTTTTTCTGGCCTGCCAGCAACGCGGCTTTAAGCGTATGAAGCTCTGAAAAGCGCGGGCGCTTTGGCTTTGGGCTGAGTTTTGTAATTACCGAATTTAGCAGGCGGAAAGCAATTTCCTCATGCAGTTTTTTGAATTTTGAAATATCCAGAACTGCCAAGTTGCCTTCGTACATGACTGCGTTTTTTTCTGCTCTGGCGGTTTGCTTATCTAAATAATCCTTCACACGCGCCATATTATGGCTGGCATCATTGATGCGGCGGGTTATCAGTTCTTTATCTTCCAGCTTCTCCAGCGCATGGCGCAGGGAATTACGTTTATATTTATCGGTCTTATTGGTAGCATCTTCAACCCAATTGATCTTTGACTCTTTTAAAAAATCCACAAGTTCCTGTTTTGTGTGTTTTAAAAGCGGGCGAATGATGCGGATGCCATCCATCTGTATTTCTGCACGCATGGCGGAAAGGCCGTCAACACCGCTGCCGCGGGCAAGGCGCAGCAGGAAATTCTCTGCATTATCATCGGCGTGATGTGCGGTCGCAAGAGTGGCGAATCCGTTCTTTTTGCAGTAATCAGTAAGTATTTTATAGCGGATCTTGCGGGCTTCCTCCTGCACATTGGCAGTAGGTGCCTTGCCTTTATATTCAAGTATCTTGTTTTTAATGCCCAGCTTCGTAAGTATTTTTGATGCCCTCTCAGCCTCTGTTTTTGCGGCTTTGCGCAGGTTGTGGTTTACAATAAGCGCCGTAACATCCCACTCTTTACTGGCAATAACTGCAAGAGCAAGGCTGTCTGCCCCGCCTGAACAGGCCACTGCAAGTTTTTTAGAGGGTTTTCCTACTGGCATTTAAGTTCTGCCCTGTGGGCTTTTGCCTTGGCAAGAAGATTTGCGTGCGCGTTCTTGAATTCAGTGTTAAAGCGGCTCAAATTCTGGCAGGCTTCATCATTCTTACCAAGTTCCTTAAGTGTAAGCGCAAGCTTTAAAATATTCTCAGGTGCTTTTGTGCCTTTAGGATATTCACGGTAACCTTTCAGGTAATTGATGGCAGCGTTATTATAGTCCTGCGCATCATAGGCAATTTCACCCAGCCAGTAATAAGCTTCACCTGAAAGTGAAGAGCCGGGGTATTTTTTTACAATTGAAATAAAACCCTTTTTAGCTTCTTCAATATTGCCGTCAGTCATATAGGCGAAGCTTTGCTCAAAATCATCATTTGGCGTTGCGTCTGTGATAGTGGGTTTAGGGGCAATTTTCGGTGCTTCATCTACTGCCTGTTCAATGACAACTTTTGGTTTTGGTGCCGATGATTTGATGGTTATGCTTTCATCCTGTGCTTTTTTAAGATCAGTTTTCAGTTTTGAGTTTTCTGCGCCAAGTTTTTTGTTCTCGGTCTCCAGCTGATCCACCTTATAGCTCATTTCTTCAAGGTTGCCCTTAAGCTTGCGGTTTTCCTCTTCCAGCTGAGAGATGCGTGCGAACATTGCGCCTGCAGAATTGGGCGTTGGTTCCTGCGCTGTAACCACATTTTGTTTTTGCGGGGCAGAGGCTGAAAGGAAAACTGCGAAGGCGGCTGATATAATGTTCATGGCTTGAAAAATACCCTTAAGAAAAACCTAATGCAAGGAAAGAAAAAGCCCCGCGAGGTTAACCAGCGCGGGGCTTTGTATTGTGTTTATTAAAAGATACTATCTTTTAATAGTTACGCCACGGCGGTTACGCTGCCATGACTCTTCGTTGCTGCCTTCAGCGATCGGGCGCTCTTTACCGTAAGAGATAGTTTCGATGCTGTTTGCGTCAACGCCTTGAGTTGTAAGATATTGCTTGATAGCATTAGCGCGGCGTTCACCAAGTGCGATGTTGTATTCACGAGTACCGCGTTCATCGCAGTGACCCTCAACAAGAACACGTGTGCCGTTTTGTTTGATAGCAGCGGCCTGAGCGTCAAGAACACGCTGAGCTTCACCATCAATAGAAGAGCTATCAACCG
>CAYVII010000216.1:0-2654 GCA_964451475.1 uncultured Rickettsiales bacterium | reverse complement strand
TTTTTTTAGATGTAGTACCGCGAACGATAGAGTCATCAATCAGAATAATGCGTTTGCCTTTAATAACCTGCTGATTGGCGTTGTGCTTAAGTTTTACGCCAAGGTGACGAACCTGATCTGTAGGCTCAATGAATGTACGGCCAATATAGTGGCTGCGGATGATGCCCATTTCAAAAGGAAGGCCGCTTTGTGCAGCATAACCAATTGCTGCAGGTATGCCTGAGTCCGGAACAGGTACAACAATATCTGCTTCCGTAGGGCTTTCCTGCGCAAGTTCACGGCCAATTGCCTTGCGAGCGCTGTAAACATGATTGCCTTCAATTGTGCTATCAGGACGCGCGAAGTAAACATATTCAAATACGCAAAAGCGTTTGCCCGGAAGTTTTGGAAGTTTACGGCTGCTTATGCCGTTCTTGTTTATTGTAATGATCTCGCCCGCTTCAATATCGCGCACATATTCAGCACCGATAATATCAAGCGCGCACGTTTCAGACGCAAGTATATATGCCGTACCAAGTTTGCCTAGAACAAGAGGGCGTACGCCGTACGGGTCACGTACGCCGTAAAGATTTTCTTTGTCCATTGCGATAACAGAATATGCGCCTTCTACTTGCGAAAGTGCATCAAGAAGGCGTTCGGAAACTTCCATGGCGCGGCTTAGCGCGGTAAGATGCATTATCACCTCGGTATCCATAGTTGTCTGGAATATGCAGCCGCCGTCAACAAGTGTTTTGCGAAGTGCGCCGGCGTTTGTAAGGTTGCCGTTATGGGCAAGGGCGAAACCGCCGAATTCAAGTTCAACACAGAAAGGCTGGATGTTTATAACGCCCTTTTCACCCGCCGTTGAGTAACGGTTATGGCCGATTGCGCATTGACCCGGAAGTTTGGAGATCACATCGGCAGAATTAAAGTTATCTCCTACTTTGCCCATGGCTTTGTGGAATGCGAATTTGCCGTTATTATTTGCTACTATACCTGCGCCTTCCGTACCGCGGTGCTGCAGGGCGTGAAGGCCAAGAGCCGTGTGTGCGGCGGCATCGTCAGAACCAAAAACGCCAAATACGCCACATTCTTCATGCAGCTTGTCATCCTCAAAAGGATTAGCAGTAAAATCAGGGAAATGAGGGGTTTCGCTCATGCGCGGCAAACTAAAGGAATGGACTGCATTTTGCAAGGTTTTTTTGTGTGATAAATCCAAGATGTAAGGTCTGTAATTAAAGGTTGTAAGGCGCGGCGGCTTTTTGTATAAAAAGCTGAGTGTTAATGAAAATAAAGTGTTATGTCCCACAGGTTAGCGGGTTTTAGCCTTAGCGCTATTGAACAACACAGGGCCCATTATGAAGCGCAATGTGGCGCGGAAATAAACATACCTGATGTTGAGACCGAAAAGGCCCAGTCTGTTGCCCAGAGAGAGGGTGGTGTATTTTTCAGGTACAGGGTAATTAAAGGGCATTTGATACCTAAAAAGGAAAATAATTACCTTAATAACAGGGAAGTTGCAGGAGAGCATTTTGAAAAGGCATGGAGAAGGTTTGAGAGCTTCCTGCGCTGGCCAATGAATGGTAACCTTATTGAATGGGCTGAATATCTGAAAGGGAAAAGAGCTTATGATGATATAATGGTAAGCAATTTATATGAGGAGATATGCCGCCGCTTTGAATGTTTTTACGTATTTTACCATGGTATCGATGAGGCTAAGAACATACATTTGCTTTTCAGGCAGGCGGTGCGTTCAAAGCTGCCGGATTTTGATACCGAGATATTAAAAAGAGCAGCATATACATTTACCGATTCGACAATTGCCGATGATGAAACGCCGGATAAGGTGGCTGACCTGATATTATCCAGAAGTTCTCCGTACGGCCGATATGAGGCAAGGGAGAATTTGCTTATATTGATGGTGGCAAATGCCTATCTGTGCAAAAGCATGATACATACTTACCGTGAGGGTAAGCCCGATAAATTTACGGATTTTATTTTTGAGGTGCTGCATCATTCTATTGTAAAGCTTTCAGAGCTTGGCCTTAGTGAAGAAATGTTCCGGAACCATTTTCTGGATGCCGCAGATTTTGCCAGGACATTTGATGAGATACGCTCAGAGGTACAGAAGGCGCCTGTTATTGCCAGCCCGCGCGGGCTGAAAATGCTGGATACCGATGCTATAGATTATAACAAGGCAACTAAAGCTGCAGGTGTGTGCGTTTGTATTGACCGGCTTGAGGAGTTTGTTCTTGGTAATGTTATAAGCAGGAAAAGGCTGGCGCGACAAAATAAAACAGATGACAGCGCCACAACCTGCCGCCAGAATTTTAGGGAGTTATGCGTATATGCAAGACGCACGGCATCTTTCCAGCTTTCGGAAAAAGAGAATGGGGCGGCGCGTCTTTTATATAATGAGGCAAAAGGTTTGTGCATGGTTTTATTTTCAGACCTGCCAATCAAAGACAGGAAGATGTTTGATGATGTAACCCAGATGATAGAGTTCATGCTGGATACGGAATACCACCTGCCAAGATCAGTTGATAAAGTGTGCAATGCTTACAGCCTTAAGATGACAACTGCCATACCTTTAACTACGGCAGTTCTGATGTCAGCGCATCAGGGGGCAAGGTCACCGGTTGCAGAGGCGGTATTAAGGAGTAATCAGTAAACGC
>CAYVII010000215.1:0-2660 GCA_964451475.1 uncultured Rickettsiales bacterium | reverse complement strand
TTACTTCGCGGATAATATTTGAGTGAGCGGCAATAGCACCGCAGCGCAGGTAATCACCGTACGAAAAACCGCCGGGAAGAACCACAAGATCCAGCTTAGGGATGCTTGCGTCTTTATGCCAAAGCATGGTCACATCAAAGCCGGATTTTTCAAGTCCAAGCTTCATATCACGGTCACAGTTTGAACCGGGAAATACTACAACGCCAGCTTTCTTAGCCATATTACGCAACTACCTCGTAACGGAAGTTTTCAATAACGGTGTTTGCAAGAACAGCTTCACACGCTTTTTTAATTTGCTCTTCAGCATTACCTTTACCATCCAGCTCAAGCTCAAAATATTTGCCCTGACGCACTTCTTTAATGCCGTCAACGCCAATATTTTTTAGTGATTTAGAGATCGCAGCGCCTTGAGGGTCAAGAACACCGTTCTTTAGGGTAACGTATACTTTTGCTTTCATTTTATTTTATCTCGTCTTTAACTTGCGTATCTTGTGGCGGGACCACAATTCCGCGGCGCAGTTTACTGTTAAACTGGCTATATGCAAAGTAAATAACGACACCTGCTATCAAATAATATCTTAGCGTGTAGAACGTATGTTCCAGCTGGGCTACCAGATAAAGGCACATGATAATGCCAAATATCGGGGTTATAGGATATAGCGGCACGCGGAATTTGCGTTCTGCCTCAGGGTTTTTAACGCGCAGGTAAATCACCGTGCCGCAAATTATTGAAAATGCTAGCAAAGTACCAACGCTTACTAAGTCACCCAAATGGCTTAGCGGGGTTGTGCCTGCGCCAAGTGCCACTATAAGCCCTACCAGAATAGTATTGATGTAAGGGGTTTGGTACTTTGCATGCAGTTTGCTGAAGAAGCCGGGTATCAGCCCGTCTTTTGACATTGCATAGAAAATACGCGTCTGGCCGTACATAAGAACCAGCATCACAGATGAAAGACCCATGATAGCGCCAATTTTTATAAGCACCGCGAAGCTGCCAAGGCCAATATAGTCAACCGCTTTTGCAATTGGCTCATCCACGTTCAGCTCTTTGTACGGCACTATGCCCGTAAGCACCAGTGACACTAATATGTAAAGCACCGTACAAACTGCAAGTGAACCTAAAATACCTATCGGCAGATCGCGTTTAGGGTTCTTGGCTTCCTGACCTGCGGTTGAAACCGCCTCAAAGCCAATATAAGCAAAGAAGATAACGCTGGCGGCTTTTGCCACGCCGTCAAAACCATAGCCTGTATCACCTTTCGGGTTTGGGGCAGGTTCGGGGATGAATGGCTGCCATAGACTTGTATCAATATGGAAAACGCCTATGCCAATAAAAGCAAGCAGCACTGCAAGTTTTATTATAACAATTATGTTATTCACTTTTGCCGATTCGCGCACGCCCAGCACAAGTAGAATAGTCACTGCGAATGCGCCAAGGAATGCAGGTACGTTAAATATTCCGTACGTAAGGCTGCCATCTGCCAGCGTTATAGGAACGCCGCCGGCTTTTGTATATTCCAGCGGGATCGCAAGGCCGATATTATTTGTCAGCAGGCTTGTAACATATCCGCTCCAGCCAACTGCAACGGTTGCGGCGGCGGTGCCGTATTCAAGAATTAGCAGCCAGCCCATTACCCACGCGAAGAATTCTCCCAGTGATGCGTATGCATATGTATAGGCTGAACCTGAAACAGGAAGCATGGAAGAAAGTTCACCGTAGCAAAGCGCGGCGAATGCGGCGGCCAACCCCGCAAGTACGAATGATATTGCAATGGCAGGGCCTGCGTTAAGTGCAGCTTGCTGCCCCGTAAGAACGAAGATACCCGTACCAATGACGCAGCCAATGCCCAAAAACACCAGGTTGAACGCATTGAGTGAGCGGCAAAGCCCGCCTGACTCACATTCCTGCTGAACTTGTGCAACTGTCTTCTTGATAAAAAAGCGCGATATACCCATTACAAAACTCCCAATTAATTTAAGCTGATGATTAAGTAAAAACGGTATGATTACAAGATTTTAGAGTGCCTATTCGCTAAAAAACATTGACTTCCGAAACGCGCGTGTGGTAGAAAAAACCACAATATACTTCGTTGTTTTTTATGTGAATCTTTCGCTTAGGAAGCCCCGAATTATAGTTTGTCAACTAATCACTACAATGCAAACTACTACTATTAAAAAGGAAACGTGGAAAAAGATCGTTGCAGTAATCGCCATGCTACTGGCTATTGGATTTCAAGCCTACCCTGCGCGATTCAATCTGCAACTAAATGGACTGTCTTTTATGGCCATCATCTTCTTGGCAGGCCTGCTGGGAGGGTATGTTTCTATCCTGTTCTACAAGAGTGGATACTTAATTGCAAAAAATCTCGCGATTATTGCAATTTTCATGTCTCCTATCATGGTAAATACGGGATACAGAGATAGCTACAATCTTTTTTTCCCGCTATTCTTAGGAAGTCTTATTGTCGGCCTGATTGGCAAAAAGATATTCTAAGCGCGAACATGGTTGTTTTCCGGAAGCTACAGTTGAGGCACCCGCAAGGGTGCCGCTTCTATTTTAGCTATATGAATTACCCCGCGTGGGCGATTTTCTTTACAGCAAATTGCTGCTCAAGCGCATATAAAAGCGTGTAATCATACCGTTTTTACTTAATCATCAG
>CAYVII010000214.1:0-2666 GCA_964451475.1 uncultured Rickettsiales bacterium | reverse complement strand
GCTGGTAGAGTTATTAGAGGTAATTCGCCCGTCTAAAAAAGATGTAGCACGTGCAATTGAGCTATATCAGCAGGAGGCTGCGGCCAAAGTACCGGCCACGGCCGGAAGTGAGACTGATGCAGTCCGCCGTAAGTTATATGGCGTAGATAAGGCAAACTCGGTTATGACCCTGCTTAAAAGCCTGCTGGATTACTACGGCAGGCCGGAAGAAGCGCTGGAAAAGAATACTGCCTTCTTCCTGACGGAAGTACGCGCTAAAGCTTTGCCGTGGGATGAAATTCAAGGCCTGCTGAACCGCATGAAGGCAAGTGAAGCTGACGTGAATTTAGTGCGTGAAATGTATGATCTGGAATGTCAGGAAGCTTTACATATTGAAAGCCCTGAATTTTTAGTTGTGGCAACTAATGTGAAAGTAAAAGCAGAAGAGCGTCTTGCAGCTTTTTCTGCAGCTTTGCCAAAAAGATGCCATAAGACAGCTGACTGGGTAAGTTTTGTGTGTGAGCCGTTACTGGGCAAAGATAAAGGCACAGCCCCCGCAGCCGCATAAAACCCCTTGCATAATAGGCAGGTAAGGTGCTATAAAAGCGCCCAAATTCAAGCTAAACCAATTAAGGAAAAGAAATGAAAGTTTATTACGATAAAGACGCTGACATCAACATCATCCGCGGTAAAACTGTTGCCATTATCGGTTATGGTTCACAAGGACACGCTCACGCACAAAACCTTAAAGATTCAGGCGTGAAGAATGTTGTGATCGGCCTTCGTAAAGGTTCAAAAACTACTGCACGCGCGCAAAATGACGGTTTCACTGTAAAAGAACCTGCTGAAGCGGTTAAAAATGCTGACGTTGTAATGATCCTTGCTCCTGACCAGCATCAGGGTGAGCTTTATAAAGAAATTGAAGCGAACATCAAACAGGGCGCTGCTCTTGCATTTGCTCACGGTTTCAACATCCACTTTGGCTTCATCGTTCCACGCGCTGACCTTGATGTGTTCATGTGCGCTCCTAAAGGCCCTGGCCACACTGTTCGTGGTGAATACGTAAAAGGCGGCGGCGTTCCTGCGCTTGTTGCAGTTCATAAAGATGTTTCCGGCAATGCTCTTAAAATTGCTCTTTCATACGCTTCTGGCGTTGGCGGCGGCCGTTCTGGCATTATTGAAACTAACTTCAAAGATGAATGCGAAACTGACCTGTTCGGTGAACAGGCAGTTCTTTGCGGCGGCGTAACTGCTCTTATGCAGGCTGGCTTCGAAACTCTGGTTGAAGCCGGTTACCCGCCTGAAATGGCATATTTTGAATGCGTACACGAAATGAAGCTTATCGTAGATCTTATTTACGAAGGCGGCATGGCTAACATGCGCTACTCAATTTCTAACACGGCTGAGTATGGTGACTACCTGACCGGCCCTAAAGTTATTGATGCAGGAGTAAAAGCACGCATGAAAGAAGCGCTGACTTACATCCAGAACGGCGGCTTCGCGAAAGAATTTATTGCCGATACTTCAACGCAAGGCGCTAAACAGCTTCTTAAATGGCGTGAAGAAGGCCGTAAACACGGTATCGAAAAAGTTGGCGAAGAACTTCGCAACATGATGCCTTGGATCGCGAAAAACAAACTGGTTAAAGAAGCTGCAAACAGCTAATTTAATTAGGTAGTGAATTAAAAAGCCCCGCGATAAAATATCTGCGGGGCTTTTTTTATGGAGTAGATATGGAAATTATTGATGCAACTAAAGACGATATAAAATTATGCGCTGAGATCATGGCAGCGTCCGACCCGTGGAAAGCATTCAAATATAGCGTGGATGAATGCGTCCCGAAAATAGCATCGGGCAAATGGCTTAAGCTGGCAAAACATGAGGGTAAAATAATCGGTTTTATTTCTTATAAACCTGAAGGTATAGCGGCAATGTCTTATATCTCATTCCTGTGCATAGTGCCCGAATACAGGGGGCAGGGAATAGGCGCAAAACTGCTTAAATATGCCGAAGACCATATTTTTTCTTATGACCATAACGCACTGCTGTTTGTGACTTCATTCAATACCGACGCTATAAGATTTTATGAAAAAAGCGGCTATGTAAAAGTAGGCGAGATAACAGATTACAACTTTAAAGGCGCGCACGAATATCTGTACCGCAAAACAATAGGTCCAAGAAGACAAGGTTTGAATACTAGCGGATAAACTGCTGTTTGTCCGATTGTGGAGTTTGCGTTCCGCCTAAAGCGCTACCCGGTGAAGGTTCATTTGATGCTACGCTGCCTTTAGGATTATTAGGTGAGTTAGGCTGCTGTGATGCTTCCAGTTCTTTGGCAAGTTTTCCTATCTGTTTTTTTTCCTGCTCATCAATTAGACCGCCGCTTTTTGAAAGCATGTCGGTAAGCTTTAATATTTTGTCTGAATTTTCCTGGCTAAAAGCAAAGCTTGAATTGCTAAGGCTCTGACCGGTAAGTTCACTAATGCCTTTGTTGAACTGACCGCTTGCGAATGATTGTCTTATTGAGTCAACCTGTTGCTGTGTTTCCGGTGTAAGGTCTTTTATCCTGTAACGCTCGATCAAATCATTCTGTGCAGGAGAGGGAGCTTTTTCATTTTCAGTAGCGGCCATCCCTGACGTTCTGTTTTTATTGATCTCCTTAGTAGCCTGATACATTTCGCTATGCA
>CAYVII010000213.1:0-2686 GCA_964451475.1 uncultured Rickettsiales bacterium | reverse complement strand
AACCATCAAGCTCTCAGAAGGTATAGGATGGTTGGCAGGCTGTGCCTGCACCGCCGCACCGCCCGGCTTAATTAACGGACCTGAAGTAGCTGCCGCAGGCTTCGCGGCAGGTTTTGCTACAGGTTTTGGCTTCTCACCCGTAATAACCGGCGTTCCCGGCGGCTGATGTACAGGCTTACCGCCACCCTGCTTTATTAAAGGGTTTACCGTTTGTCCCGCTTTAGCAGGCTGCGGAGCAGATTTAGGGGCAGGAAGCGGCTTTTTCACGCTAGAAGGCTGCTTTTGCCCTTTAGAAGTCTCTTGCGGAGTATTCTGCGCAGGAACCAGCAAAGGGTTAGACGCCGTACTAGTGGCCGCCAGCAAAAACTCTGCCCCGCCCTGATTTTTGATATTTCCAAAACTGCCATCCAGCCCCGAAAGGACATTATTGGCCGTAACTGCGGCAGGCGCAACGCCCGGCAAGGCCAAGACGACCAAAGCTGCAACTATTTTTATGGTTCTCATATATTTATTCTATCCCAAAGGTCTAATTGTTCCAAAAGATTTTGCTAAAAAACGCTTGTACGGTAATATTTTTTTAACCAACTGAAGTCTAAACTCTGCTCAGATTGTTATGTTATTATATTTAAGGCATTTTTTTGGAATCAGTATTGTGCTGATAATTATCGCGATGGTTATCGTCGCGTACAGCTTCAACACTGCCGCAAATAATGTCATATCTAAACAGGCAGAGCAGAATAACATTGCCCTTACGAAGGGTTTTTACAATAGCGTCTGGAAAAAAGACCCGCAGATAAAAACTTTATTTTACACCATCCCTGCAAACCAGCAGCTTCAATACCGTGAATTCGTTGATTTCAGTAAGAACACGCTCTTTTTCCTGCAAGACCTGCCAATAGTGAAGTTCAATATATACTCGCCGCAAGGCACGCGTATATTCTCAACCGACCAAAAACGTATTTATATTTCAAGCAACACTGCCGACGACCATCCTATCAGGGGTGATATTGATACAGATATCAACCCGCGCACTGTTTCAAACCTCGGTACGGCAAAAAGCCAGATCATTCACGGTGCGACATTCCAGACAATTTCAGGACGTAATAAAACAGGTACGCTTGTGCGCACATTAGTGCCACTAATGCCCGATGACTACGTGGAGGTACTTGGCAGCCGTGCCGATAAAGTTGAGGCAGTGGTAGAAATCTACCTTGATGCAACCGAATATTCGTCTGACCTTCTTTTCTCGCAAACACTAAGTACGGCCTTTGTTATCATTAGCTTTACATCAATGTATATGGGCTTCCTGATATCATCGCGCAAAGCCGAAAAGATCATTGATAAGCAGCACGAAACTTACGTTGAGCTTGAAACCGCAAAAGCCCGTGCCGAGACTGAGAACAAACAAAAATCCCAATTCCTTGCCAATATATCGCACGAGCTCCGAACACCGCTCAATGCCATAATAGGCTTCTCCGAGATAATAAAGGATGAGGTCATGGGCGAGATAGGTAACGACCAGTACAAAGCTTATGTGCGTGACATCCACTCATCGGGCGTGCACCTGCTTAGCCTGATAAATGATATTCTGGATTACTCTAAGGCCGAGGCCGGCAAGCTTGAACTTGAATATGAGGATATTGACCTTAACAAGCTTGTGGCAGCATGTTTGCGCCTGCAGGAACCACGGGCCAAATCTGCCGATGTATCTTTAGAAAAAGAAATGCCGAACGAGCATCTTATTATCCACAGTGATGCAAAACGCCTGAAGCAGGTATTGCTGAACCTTCTTTCCAACGCGGTTAAATTTACACCTCAGGGCGGCGCGGTAAAAGTTTCCGGCTGGCATAACCTGAAAGATAATACGGTTTCAATTGAAGTTAAAGATAGCGGCATAGGCATTTCACCTAAAGACCTTGCAAAAGCGCTTGCACCTTTTGGCCAGGTAGATAATGAACTGGCCCGCAAGTATGAAGGTACCGGCCTTGGACTGCCGCTTACCAAAAAATTCGTCGAGCTTCTGGGCGGCAAACTGCACCTGGAAAGCGAAATGAACAAAGGTACTATCGTAACAGTGACGGTGCCTGTAAAACCCAAGTCACAGGCCGATGAGCGTCGCAGGATCCCGCGTAGCAAAGGCTCAAATATGCTTAACGAGTTCTAGG
The DNA here is from genome assembly GCA_964451475.1 of uncultured Rickettsiales bacterium. Taxonomy (GTDB): domain Bacteria; phylum Pseudomonadota; class Alphaproteobacteria; order Rickettsiales; family 21-14-0-20-44-7; genus CAYVII01. The sequence continues at coordinate 521 of CAYVII010000213.1, read as the reverse complement.
CATAAAGATCAGCCTTAATTTTTAGCATTAACAATTTATGCGTTATGCTCTATAAAACAAGCATGAGAATTACAGTCCCCCAGATCAAAGCCCGCAAAAAACAAAATAAAATAGTGACCATCAGCACTTATACCGCCCCTATGGCGCGTCTGGCCGATGAAGTTGCCGATGTTATACTTGTAGGTGACAGCCTTGGCATGGTGCTTTACGCAATGGATTCTACCCTGCCGGTAACGGTGGATATGATGTGCCTGCACGGCCGCGCGGTTGTGAAATCAACCGATAAAGCGCTGGTAGTGGTAGATATGCCGTTTGCCTCTTACCAGGCAAGCAACGAACAGGCTTATATCAATGCGGCAAAAATAATGGCTGAAACCGGCGCAGGCGCAGTAAAGCTTGAAGGCGGACGCGAGATTGAGGGAACAATCAAATTCCTGACACAGCGCGGCATACCTGTAATGGGTCATATCGGCCTGCAACCGCAGAACTTCAATGTTTATGGCGGCTTCAAATTCCGCGGC
>CAYVII010000212.1:0-2694 GCA_964451475.1 uncultured Rickettsiales bacterium | reverse complement strand
TTTTCTTTCATCACGCTCAAGTCCAAGCGCATCTGTCAGGCCGTCTGCAAGGTCACGGTCATAACCAACCGCGTTCACAACCACAACTTCTTCAACTTCAGGGTCAAATGTCATTACTTTTTCACCCTTCACTTCATATCTTGCATCTTTAGGGTTTACTTCGGCAATATGCGGGTTAGTACAAATTCTTTCTTCAAATGTAATTGAAGTGATCCTGTTCTTCTCATCAGTTTCTATCTTTTTGATATCAAGATAGAACAAATTATCCACATCACCGCCCTGCGCTTTAATATGCTCCATCATTTTGAATGTAGCATTATCTTCAAACCTTGATGTGTTGTGCGGGTAATCGGTTTCTTCTTCGAAATCACCTTTATAGTAAACTTTGTAAACTTTACCTTCATGGCTCTCTGGCGTACCGTCAGCGCACTGGTCACGCAGTGAACCGCGTATAACGTCATATGCCGTGTAACCGCTACCAACAACAAACACCGTCTTACCCTTCATGTTCATCGGGAATGGATGCCGCTGTTCAAACTGCTCCTGTGTTAACTCTTGGTTTTCGGCTTTTGCCGCTTTGAATGCATTAACCCACTCATTCTTCGCACGCAAATAATCCATTGCCTGAACAATTGTACCTTCAGGGAATTCACCTTGTGGCTGCTTAGGCTTATGAACAACACCGGTTGCTAAAAAGCGTATGTCTGAAGTCGCTTCTATTTCTTCAACCGAAATATCTGTACCAACCCTTGTATTGAACTTGAATACAACACCCATGCTTTCAAGCAGCTTCTGTACGTTTCCTAGATATTCTTTTGAATATTTATCGTGCGGAACACCGTCCGCAACCGTACCGCCAACATGGCCTGTTGCTTCATAAACAGTTACGGCGATACCCTGTTTTGCAAGTTTGTAAGCCAGCATAAGTCCTGCAGGACCGGCGCCGACAATGGCTGCCGTTTGGCCTGTTTTTACTTCCGGCGCTGTATATAGCTCTTCAAACATTGATTTTTCTGCGCCCGGGATAACTTCTTTGCAGTAACCAAGCTCACCAAGGAATGCTTCAAAATAGCTGATAAGAACTTCTTCACTTGCCTTGTTGATGCTGTTAAATACGCAGCCGCCCTGGCACAAAGCTTTATCACCGCACATACGGCCTGTCATTTCCATCGGGAATTCGCCAAACCATATTTTGAACGCTTGCTGGATTTTCACAGTATCGATAAGCAGCGCCTTATTTTCATGGTCAAGCCTAACACCTTCTGCAAGGATTCTAAACGCACGCGTATCACGGCCAATCGGGCATTTTGTGCCGCATGAAACCAGATGGCACGCACATGTTGCCGCAAATACAACCAGTGATGCCCAGCTTATAGCGTTGCTGTTAATGTTCTTTACAATATCTTCCGCTTCACCGCTACCCAGTGATCTTTGCAGTTCGGCATCCTGCCTGAACATTTCATCAACAGGTATCTCCTCAAACTCTGCCCTAAAACCTGATGAAAGAGAACGTGATTTCCTTGAAGATGCAATAGTAGGCGCGGCAAATACTCGTTTTACTGCGTCAAAATCTTTTGCTGATAATGGGATACTCAAATTATGGTTCATAAAAAATACCTGTCTTTATGCTGATAACGCTGGTTGTTTGTCAAATTCACCCGATCTTACACGGTTAGTGAACTGCCTGTGCATTGCACCTTCCATCGGGCTTGCCGTCTGGTTTTTGAATGCCGCGTTAATGTTCAATATTGATTCGTAAGAAAGATCTTTTGCTAAAGATTTCGGAACAACAAATGTGAAGTTTTCAATTTCCTTGTCAAAATTCCTAAGTATATCCACAACTTTTTCGCATTTCTGGCCTGTTTGGGAGTTTGCCGTATATTTCACAAATCTCCTTAGCTGTCCTGCAAGTGAGTTTGCAACACCGTTCAGAGACTGATTCCTTTCAGAAGTTGTAAGGTCAGATATTTTGTAAGTATTGAAATCACCTTTTTGTTTGAAATTCCCTTCAGGATCATAAATGGCAACAACGCCGCCGCTCATACCCGTACCAAAGTTAGGGCCAACCTCACCTATTATAACCGCAGAACCGCGCGTCATATATTCGCAAGCATATGCGCCCACATTACCTACAATAACTGCCGATGCACCTGAGTTACGTACAAGCACTTTCTCGCCCGCGCAGCCCCATGCATAAAGCTCACCGCCCGTAGCGCCGAACATGGCTTTGTTACCAAGTATCGCGTTCTCTTCAGGTTTATATTCTTTAGGGTACTCACGGTCTGGCTTAAGCGCAATAATACCGGCAGTCATACCTTTGCCCAAATAGTCATTCACGTTACCTTCAACATGCAGCGCAAGCCCGTAGTTCCATACGCCAAAGCTGTTACCGGCATTACCTTTAAAGCTAATATGGATAGGATCATTTGCAGGGAACGGGCGTTTACCAAGCCTGCGTTCTACAGCACCCTGATTCATATCATTCTGGTCGTAATAGAATTCGTTTATGATGGCTGAAAGTTTGCCCGCAAAACTGCGTGATGAACAGTTGGTTAGACGTTCATCCACTTCAATAAGCACACGCCCGTCTTTTTCACGGAAGTTGATTCCCTCAAACTGAAGCCCTTCAGGAACTATTTTGAATTTATCTACAGGCTGGCCTGCCATTAACCTCTCTCTGTAATCACCGACATT
>CAYVII010000211.1:0-2700 GCA_964451475.1 uncultured Rickettsiales bacterium | reverse complement strand
AAATTATCTGGCTGCCGCTGCCTATTATTAGTACTTCCTGCCCTTTTAAATATTCCCAGCGGAATTTGCCCGGACGCTGCAAATAAAATTTACCCGATGAAAGATCATTGCCTGCAGTTGCCTGACCAAAATCCGCCTCGAAACTACGCATTGAATTCAGGTAATTTTCTACCTTAGTAACCAGCGCAGCATTTGGCAGGCCAACCGTTTTTTCTTTAAGCGGCGGAATATTTGCCGCTAAGGCAGGTAATGACGTTGCAATTAAAATTGCAGCAATAATTTTTTTCATAATTTAAATTTTCCCCAGCCAGTCGGTTAGCGGCCCATGCACAAGTTTTTTAGTTATGATGCCAATATGCCCGCTATTAAGTTTAAGTAAATCGGCATTTTCAATCGCCCCCACTAACGGCAAAGAAGAACTAAGCGGCACTATCTTATCCTGCATTGCGCAGGCAACCAGCGTTTTACATTTTATACCGGCAACATCCACGCCGATATTTTTATTGTAAACCCAGTCTATTATACATTCACGCGCCAGCGGAACCGTCATTGCCACTCCGTTATTTACCCAATGTTCTACGGTGAAGAACTCCTTTTTCCTTCGCGCGTCCAGCGTGGAAATTGCAGAAAATTTATCATAGACGGAAAACATATCGGCATAGGCGAACATGGAAGAGATGAATTCAGGCGGAATAAATTCCATAGCGCTGAAATACTCTTCAAAATTACGCTTAGTGATCACAAAGTTATTCTTGAACTCATATGGCGTAGCCAGCAGAGCAAGAGCCTTTGGCTGGATTTTTGCCGCAAGCTTCAATGCAAAAACCCCGCCCATGCAATAACCGGTAACAACCGGTGCGGCCTTTAAATTTTTACAAAACCCTTCCAGCCTTTTTATATAATCTGCAGAAGTAAAATCCTTCTCCGCACCGCCCGGCTCCTGCCAGTCAACTAGTAACGGGCGGTAGCCGCTTTTTTTTAGGTGAAGCATCAGGCTTTTATCACCCATATCTAAAATATTCGCCCGGTTTATAAGCGGGGGAACAACTAAAATATCCCGCCCTCTCCCGCCATAATCAAGCACACGGGTAGAACCTTCCTGCCACATAATTTTTGCCGCAGGCTCCCATTCATCAATTTTTGCGACCGAATATTCGGCAAGACCGCTAATAAAATTAAGAAGTTTTTTTCTTGCCGCTTTTTCCACTTCCGCCTTGCTCAAGTCTGGCAATTCTTGCTTCAAGCTCTGATATGCGGCGTAAGAGCTCGTCCCTGTGTAACTCATTATTGCCAGCTGCAGGTGCAGCGGCAAAGGTTGAGGCGGAGGGTTGATTGAAATTTGCGTGTTGTCCATAAAATTGCTGCATAAATCCCATGGCTTTTGTTAGTTGTAGCATTATTTCAGGATCCTGCATTGTTTTTGCAAAATTTTCTTGCCACAATTCAATAAATTGATTAGCCATCTTATTAGAATCATTTTCCATAGAACGCTATTGTATGACTGAAAAAGGTAAAAAACAACCTGCAATAATCCGCAAATATGCAAACAGGCGTTTGTATAATACGGAAATTTCAAGCTACGTGACGCTGGATGACCTTTGCGGCATGGTAAAACGCGGCGAGGAATTTGTGGTACTGGACGCCAAAACCAGCGAAGACCTTACAAAATCCGTGCTTACGCAGATAATTTTTGAACAGGAGAACGGCGGTGAGAACCTTCTTTCAGTTGAGTTCCTGCGCAACGTGATCGGCTTTTACGATGACAGCATGAAGAACCTTGTTCCGGTTTACTTAAATTCGATGATGCAGGCATTTATCCAGAAGCAGGATGAGATGCGTAAAAAAATGGCAGGTGCAATGTCGGGCAATACTGCATTCAACCCTTTCCGTCAGTTTGAAGATATGTACAAGTCTGTGTGGGGCAACCAGCAACAGCTAATGAACAATGCCATGAATATGATGGGCAGCTTCAACCCGATGATGAACCAGAAAAATAATCAAACTAAAAACCCTAAGGACAAACAATGAAAAAACTACTTGCCGCTACAATCCTTGCAGCTTCAGTTGCATCACCTGCATTTGCATATGATAATCCTGCCCTTGTTGTTGGCCTTGGTTCTCACAGTACTTTTGATGATCCGGTTATCGGCGCTGGTGTTGAATACCGCTTCGGTGACTTCCAGTCTATCCCCGGCCTTTCGCCGATGGTTGGCGCAACCGCAGATGCTGACGGCGCTTTATACGGTTACGGCGGCCTTCTTTATGACTGGAATTTCTACGATAAATTCTTCCTTGTTCCAAGCTTTGCAGCCGGCCTTTACCATGAAGGTGACAGCGTTGATCTTGGCGGTGTTGTTGAATTCCGTTCGGCTATTGAACTTGACTACGCAATCACGCCTAACACGCGTTTTGGTATTGCGTTAAGCCACAAGTCTAACGCTGGCCTTTACAGTGATAACCCGGGCACTGAAGAGATCACGGCCCTTTACTCATTCCAGTTTTAGGAACAGAACATGTTCAGCAAGGTCACAAACGGCATACGCGTTACGGCTATGCCGGTATATGTACCTGAACAGTCTTTTCCTGAAGACAATCTTTACACCTGGATCTATCATATAATAATAGAAAACCAGAGCCCCTCAACTATCCAGCTAATTTCACGCTACTGGCGTATAATAGATGCTTTTGGAGAGGTAAATG
>CAYVII010000210.1:0-2704 GCA_964451475.1 uncultured Rickettsiales bacterium | reverse complement strand
GCAAAAGAAGGGGCAACATGCGTTGTTATTTCCGCAAAGATCGAATCTGAGATCGCTCAACTTGGCACTGATGAAGAAAAGCTGGAATTCCTTAAAGATATAGGCCTTACCGAAACCGGCCTTAGCCGCTTGATACGCGCAGGCTACAAGCTTTTAGACCTTATCACCTTCTTTACAGTTGGACCCAAGGAAGCGCGCGCATGGACAATTAAACGCGGTGCGAAAGCACCTGAGGGTGCCGGTGTTATCCACACTGATTTTGAAAAAGGTTTTATCCGCGCTGAAACTATTGCATACCCTGATTACGTTGGCCTTAAGGGCGAAACAGGCGCAAAAGATGCAGGCAAGTTAAGGCTTGAAGGCAAAGAATATGTAGTGCAGGATGGCGACGTTATGCACTTCAGGTTCAACGTATAGGTTACCACATGGCGCTTATTTTCAAACGCAGGCACGAAATTCAAAAGCAGCAGCAAGAAGACCCGGGTTCAAAACTTGTGAATAAAATGCTTATGCTTGGCCTTGTTGCGTTTGTACTTTTTTCAGTACTTACAGAAAAGCGCGTGCTGGATAACAAGCTGCTTATATGGCAGGCCACCGTGACCCCATCCTCAACAAATAAGGCAGATATCATCCGCGTGGTTGAAAACACACCGGTTAGCCTTGCCATTACAGAAGATGATCTTGAGAAGCTGAAAAATGCGCCGCGCACAGCAGACGGAAAAATAGAAGTTTTTAATATCGTGATAAATCAGGCTATGGTAGACAAGCAATCTCCGGTAGCCAAATTGCCGGAAAACAAACAACCGGAAACAAAACAGAATTTGCCTAAAGATGCACTACCGGTAAAGGTAGTTGAACCTGCAGTGGTTAACCCTGCAAGCGTTGATAAACCGGCAAAAACAAATGTGACCCCGTAGCTCAGCTGGATAGAGCAACAGCCTTCTAAGCTGTGGGTCGGACGTTCGAATCGTCTCGGGGTCACCAACTAAAGCAGCCAATGGCTGCTTTTTTATATTCTTACATTGTTTTTATGCTGCGTATGCACAGTGCCATAGTTTCTTTATTTAGGCAGGAATAAGCTTATTCTTAACGGCACAACGCCTGAAATAAACCAAGAGGATATTATGTATAGTTTATTTGATAAATCATTGACCGGAACTTCAAACAGTTATACCCAGTTTTTTGGTGACGATGAAAAACCTATGGTCAACACAATACAAGGCCCATGGGATGATGAAGCGGCTCTGGCAGAAGTAAGTATTTGCGAAGCAAAATAAAATATATTCAAGCGTTTACATTAAGATTTTATATTATCTTTATGCCGCACCGCACAATCTGAATTTTTTACTTACGCTATATTTTGTAACATTATTCTAAGGGTTAAGACCCATTTAACTAAATAAAGGAGATGTAATATGAGTGCATATACAGACATGTATAAAACCCCAAAAAAACAAAACCAGAATTTAGATAAGCAGAAGGATAATATCCAGAATGCGCAAAATGATTTTGGTTCGGATAACCAAAAACAGGAAAATAAAAGATAATGTGAATTAGCATAGAGGCACTTTTTAGTAACTTTATTGCTTGATGAATTTGGCAAGGTAACGACCGGAGCCAAATATCTGGCCCTCCGTAACGGCTCTTCTTTGTTTTGCCGTTCGGGGGGCTTCAATTTTTAAAGCTTAAGCAATCCTATAAGCCTGCTTTCAGCATCCCAGCCAAAGCCACTCATCAAATTAAGCATCAGGCCCGGATCTGCAATATGATCAATGATGCGGGCAAGCGGCTGTATGCAATCCACCACATTGCCCTGCCATGCTTCAAGCGCAAGGCGGATAAGGCAGAATTTGTACAGAAGAATTTTTGCCTTTTGCAAAATGTCATCACCCGTACCGGCAAAAGGGTATGTTGTGAATGAAAGTGATGAGGCGATATATTTTTTAAGTATAGCTTCGGGCAGTTCACGCGGGGGGCGTACATTTCCAAGCGGTGTAAGAACCAGTGTTGAGAAATCAATATTCACATTAAGATGCGCGGAAATTGCTGCCAGAACATCATCCAACCTCTGGCTGCGGGTTTTGCCGGTTGCGTGAAGTACACCAAGGAAAACCTGCAGGATGTTATAATCATCCATAACACTGGTTTCGGCGGCAGGTATTTTGCCGTCTGCCATGCGCATCATAAAATCAACTGCATCGGGCCAGTCTTTCACATCAATATATTTCAATGAGCCTGAGGCAGCCCAGATGCGCGCAGCTATGCGGCCTGCGGGAATATCTGCCTTACATTCCTGCAGGAACCTGTTATGTACTTTTATTGCACCCTGAGCGGTAACTCCCTCATCCAGCCAGTCTTTAAGAGCATTTGGCAAACGCTGGACATCAAGCTTCACATATTCAGATGCATCTTCCTCCAGCATAAGCCTTAGGGCTTCGGGGCATGAAGGCGTCATAGTCATTAATGTTTCATCACCCAAATTACGGGTAACACGGGGATAAAAATTACATGCATCTCCTAAGAATGCATCGCCTTTTGCCTTATGGATACCGCAGATACCGCTTTCAAATTTAACGCAGAAATCGGTTTTAGGGTCACGTTTCATCACCCTGACCTGCCCATCATAGGAAACCGTATCTTCCAATCCATTTTCCTTATATTTTTCAAAGGTCAGATCATCAAGTTGCATGCTCCAGCCCTTGCA
>CAYVII010000209.1:0-2727 GCA_964451475.1 uncultured Rickettsiales bacterium | reverse complement strand
AAATTCTACAAGATCTGTAAGAAGATCTGGTGTTGCAAGTTTTTTGAACTCATCGGCATTTGTAGTATATGCCTCCAGAGTGTTCTCATGTACAGGCAAGGTAACACGCTGGTGATCTGAATATTTAGCGCTTATTGCTGCATGTTCTTTTGCCGCATCGGCAATTATCACGCTTTTGCCGGCAAAGTTCTGCCTAAGTTTTACCTTAATTTCAGAGCTATCAATCATTATAACCAGCCCGCGGAAAACAGAAACCTTCTGCCCGAAGCTTATATCTGTAAGGTTAGCTTCAAGTACATGCGCTGAGCATTTATCGATCACGCCTTTAAAATAATCTTCAAAATAAAATCCGCTATGCTGCGGGATGATGGAAGATTTCTTTAGCTCTTTATAAAAAATATCGGCATTCGGCGCAAAATCAAAATCACCGAAGAATTTTACCAGCCTAGAGTAAATATCATCTTTCAGTGAATATTTATTGGCAAGCATACCTGCCATGCGGTTGCTGCCCTTATAATAAAAGAATTGGCGCGCCGCAAATTTAAGGAAAAGAAAAGATACTACTGCAATTAGCACAATAGTGAATATCGTAGGGTCTTCATGTTTTTGCGTTAGCGGATCAGTGTTGCTGTCAAGCTTTCTGTAAACAAGCTCGGTAAAATCATAAACATAAGCAGATATTGTATCAAAATACAAAATGCCTGCTGCTATTGTGCCCGCAGAAAGCAGCAGTAGAATAAGGAATTTGCATACATATTTTCTGCGGCGCGGTTCTATTTTGTCTTTTACTGTTTTGAAATGTTCACCAAACGCGTTTTCGTCATATCTCATAATTATCTCACGGTATTAGTAAAATTGAACCCATTGTCTTGCGGCTTTCAAGCGCCGTATGCGCAGCCGCTGCATCTTTAAGCGCAAATTTTGCACCAATGCGTGGTTTGAGCATATTCTGGCGCATGCCTTCTATTAACTCTAAAGCCGTAAGCACAAGTTCTTTGCGGTTAGATTTATAAGTGAACAGGGAAGGGCGGGTGAAGAATAGGGATTTCTGCGCAAATACCCTAAGGTCAACTGGCGGCACCGGCCCGCTTGACTGGCCATAGCTGACAAATAAACCCATAGGTGAGAGGCAATCAATTGTTTGCTGGAAGGTATCTTTGCCAACTCCGTCATATGCAACCGGAACACCGCGTCCTTCGGTGATTTCCATTACACGCTTAACAAGATCTTCTTTCTTGGTGTTTATTACATAGGTGCAGCCATTATCTTTTGCCCATTTCGTTTTTTCATCAGAGCTTACAGTGCCGATTATTTTTGCGCCCGTATAATTCGCCCACTGGCACAAATAAGTGCCAACACCGCCGGCGGCAGAATGTACTAATATAGTATTTTCAGGCAGAACAAAGAACACGCGGCAAAGCAGGTAATGTGTGGTAAGTCCTTTCATGAACAGTGCAAGCAACTGTTCTTCGTTAACATCGAACGGAACTTTTATAAGTAAGTCCTGATGTACGTTATTATGGGTGGAATATCCGCCGCCCAGTGCTGTGCCGTATATTACCTTGTCGCCAACATTGAAGCCTTCAACGCCTGAGCCAACCTCTTCAACATAGCCTGTCCCCTCAACTCCGGGAATGCCTGGTTCAACCAGGCTGTAAAGCCCCGTACGGTGGTAAACATCAATAAAATTAACGCCGATTGCAGTGTGTTTTACCCTTACTTCGCCTGCCTTTGGCTTAACATAGGGTACTTCCGTGTAAACAAGCTGTTTATTTTTTACGATAATTGCATTTGGCATGGTTCATTTTTACGGTTATAAACTGCAACTTGCAACTATGAACTATAATTTGACCATAATCGGGACGGGATATGTTGGGCTGGTGAGCGGGGCGTGCTTTGCCGACATCGGGCATAATGTTATCTGCGTAGATAAAGACAGGCGTAAAATAGAATCGCTTAAAAAAGGCCTTATTCCTATTTATGAGCCTGGCCTTAAAGAGGTTGTTGCACGTAACGTAAAGAACGGCAGACTTAAATTTACTACTGAGCTTGAGCTTGATAAAGCAAACGCGGTTTTTCTGGCAGTTGGAACTCCCACCGACCCTAAAACAGAAAATGCCGATATGAGCATGTTCTTTGCTGCGGCAAAAGAAGTTGCATCAAAACTAAAACACCGCTGCCTTATAGTTACAAAATCAACTGTTCCGGTAGGAACTGGTGCAAAACTTGCAAAGATATTCGGTAAAAAAGCAAATGTTGCCAGTAACCCGGAATTTCTGCGTGAAGGCAATGCAGTGCATGATTTTATGAACCCTGACCGTGTTGTGGTTGGCGTAAATACTGCAAACTGCGCTAAATTCCTTGAGAATTTATACAAGCCTATCAAAGCGCCTTTCATGGCTACAGATATTGTTAGCGCCGAGCTTATAAAATACGCATCAAACACATTCCTTGCTGCCAAGGTTGTTTTCATCAATGAAATGGCTGATCTTTGTGAGGCAATGGGAGCCGATGTTGATGAGGTCGCAAAAGGTATGGGGCTTGATAACCGCATTGGCGATAAATTCTTAAAAACCGGCCCCGGCATTGGCGGCAGCTGCTTCCCTAAAGACGCGCGCGCACTTGCGGTGCAAGCACAGAACCATGGTTACCCTTCGCATATTATAGAAGCGCTGATAGAATCGAACGAGTTGCGCAAAGAAAATATGGCCGCCCGCATCAAGAAAA
>CAYVII010000208.1:0-2734 GCA_964451475.1 uncultured Rickettsiales bacterium | reverse complement strand
ATACATGCAATTTTATCTGGAGAAAGGAACATCCCAGCCATTTCCTGGCTGATGATGACGCTCAGATATCTCCAGCCACAGGAATGGTTTATACATTCCCATATTGCCGTTCATGCGTTGCTGTTCTTTAAGGAAAGCATCTTTCTGGATAGCGCTAAAATATTTTTCCGACTTGCCGATCCTTATTGACCAGCTACGCGAGCCCGCATTGGTAAAAGCGGTGCCTTTACTCAGGCACGGATCTGCTATCTGCAGTACGCGCAAATCTGTATTCTGCATGTTAAGAGGGTTGATCTCCCCTTTATCAAAGCCCGTTTGCTGTTGCACCCATCCTTCAAAATTTCTTATTATCTCACGGCGGTTGTAAATATATAAATGGTGGTTATCAACCAGATGAAAACCCATGGCTTCGTTTATTTTCCTTTCCAGTATTTTAGGGTCGGTAACAAAGCGCCTGTCGGCACGGGTATGCATTAAAAGCAAAATATGTTCATGAATATCCGGCGTGCTTAAAAAAACAGGCACTGCAAAAGTTTTTATCTCTTTCTCTAAAGACACCCCTTTACGGAAATAAAAGGGAAGATGCCCGTCATGCGCAAAGGTTTTCTGTAAAATATCCTCGCGCTGCGCCGCGGCCTGTTCACAACCCCATGTTTCAATATCTTTAGACATTATCATGGCGCGCACGCGCGCACGGTCAAGAAAGCTGATGCCTTCCAGCATTCTTTCCAGATGCCTTGGTGTTTTTCCGGTATCAAGTGAATTAGGCCTATGCGAGGTAACAATTATTTCCTGCCACAATTTATGTAGCGGATCGTCGCTTCCTACCTCGATCATAGCTTTTATCATGCCGCTTTTAATAGCTTCTTCGTAAAGATTTGTCAATAATTGCGAGGATTTAAAGACTTATCAGTTAACAGCCGTAAATTGATTCTGCGTATAGATTATCAATATAGGTCGGCACAAACATTGATCTTATTAACCAATGGCTTGGCGGATTATTAGTAGTTACGTGATCCGAATATAGCGGTGCCGATGCGCACATAGCTTGCGCCCATCTGTGCCGCTATTTCATAATCACCGCTCATTCCCATGGAAAGCTTCAGGTTCTTATCAAGCCTGTCCCTTATTTCTTTAAGTGCATTAAAGAACGCTACAGGGTCAAGGTCAGCCGGCGGAATGCACATAAGGCCAACAACATTAAGTCCAAGCTCCTGCGTGCATAATTTATAAAAACCTTCTGCTTCTTCAGGTGCAATTCCCGCTTTCTGTTCTTCACGGCCGATATTTACCTGAATGAACATTTCCTGCTTTGCATTATGCTTTGCAAATTCGCGCGCCAGCTTTTCGCGGTCAAGTGTCTGGATAACATCAAACAAGGCAAGCGCATCTTTTACTTTATTAGTCTGCAAAGGGCCAATCAAATGCAGGCGTACGGCAGGGAATTGTTTTTTTATGTCGGGAAATTTAGAATAAGCTTCCTGTACGCGGTTCTCGCCAAATAAAAGCTGGTCGGCTTTTATTGCCTCTAAAACAGCCTCTGCGCCATGGTTCTTTGAAACGGCTATAACGCCCGTATTGCCGCATTTTGCAATTTTGGCTTTTATTGCCTTTAAGTTTTCTGCTATCAAAGTCATATGAGGCTAATTAAATTCCTGCTGCGTTCTTTTTTTACTCTGGCATTTGCACTGGTATTTGTAGTGTTCCTTGGCCTTCCGCTTTTTTACTTTAATATCGCTTCCGAGCCAACCGAAAATAAAGATAAGACCGACGCCATAATAGTTGTGACAGGCAGCGGCGAGCGCATACCTGAAGCTATAAGGGCGTTAAATGAAGGACTTGCACCAAAACTCCTTATAAGCGGTGTTGGCAAAGATACTAAAGCACTGGAGATATTGGATACTATCGCCATAGGCTGGCGTGATCTTGTAAAAACAGATATGTCGCGCATTAATCTGGGCTATGCGGCAACTGATACTGTTGGCAATGCCAGCGAATCGGAAGAATGGGTAAAAGAGAATAATATTAAATCTGTAAGGCTGGTAACATCAAACTACCATATGCCGCGCACGCGCATGGAGTTCCGCAAATTAATGCCGGACCTTGAGATAATTGAACATCCGGTCATCCCGCATAGTTTTGATAAGCATAAATGGCAGGAAAGCAAACCCGTGCGCGACCTGATAGTGAAAGAATATTTCAAATATCTATACAGCTGGCTTGGTTTTAACAAAGAAGATATGGGCTTCAGGAACAGCTACAAAAAAGGCTACTAAATCAAGCTACGGCTTTTTCCATCAGCTTGTTAAGGCGCTGTGTGAAATCACGTGCATTAGGTAGCTTCTCGCCTTCCAATATCAATGCCTGGTCAAATAACAGGTTGATTATGTCAGATGCTTCCGCGCCGCTTTTACCGTTCAATGCTTTAATAAGCGCATGGTCTTTGTTGACTTCTAATATTTTCGGTGTCTCATGCGGCAACTGGCGGTTCTCACGCAAAAATCTTTCCATGCGTATATCCATATCACCTTCAGCAATTGAAAGGCACACAGGGCTTTCCGTAAGCTTACCTGAATATTTTACGTCTTTAACTTTACCCTCCAGTTCTTTTTTGAACAGGGCAATAAGGTCATCAGTAACCCGCGCGGATATTGACCTTGATAATAAGGAAGACAAACCTGAAGAAAATAATGATGACCTTATTGCCCTGTTCAAAAAAGAACTGGAGGGTAAA
>CAYVII010000207.1:0-2778 GCA_964451475.1 uncultured Rickettsiales bacterium | reverse complement strand
AGCAAAAGATACTTTCGTGTTCGGCCCTGCCCCTGCGCCAATGGCATATTTACGCGGCCAGCACCGCCACCGCCTGCTTATAAAAGCCCCGCGCAAATTCAACATCCAGCAATATATAAAAACCCTACTGGGTAAGCAAAAAACCCCTTCCGGCATCCGTGTAAAGGTAGATGTTGATCCGCATAATTTTATCTAACCTGCTAAAACCCGCAGGAATCGGGGCTTATGCTATCTGTATACACTCCGTTCGCACCAAGCATCCTCAGCACAAAGATCTGCATACAGTCATTTATAGTATGAGCATATATCGGGTAATTGCCTTGCAACTTCCTTGCCCTGCCTTTAAAAACATGTTCACTCGGCATTGTCAGCGCAAATATTTTATGTGTCTTTAAAAAATCTTTTAGCTCCGCATCGCTGCCGCCATATAAATATAAGGTAAGTATAACATCATCAAAACCAAGTAGCTGCGCAGCTTCATATTCCTGCGGGGAATATATCTGCGGCACAACCTGCTTTGCAATTTTGCTTTCTGCAAGCGGCTTTAAAACATCTTCCCTGTTTGCCTGTTTCGTATCGGTTATCAGCTTTGCATCTTTATGCAGCGCAAACCACTCTATCACGCTTTCCGCGTTGCATGGCGTGTAATGCAGGTCTTTATTATAATTCTCTATCTCTACATAGGCCGGCGGCAAATTCTTTGCATCAAACCCATTCCAGTCATGCCTGCATATAAGCTTGCCGTCACTGGTCGTCAAAAAGTCTATTTCAAAAAGCCTGAAGCCTTTCGCATAATTTTCATCAAGCGCCTGTAGTGAATTTGTATAGGCCAGCCCCTTATATGCACCGCCCGCATGCGCAACCGGCTCATAGGCTTTTACAGGCCATAAAATATAGGTCAGGAATATTAGAAGTACCGCAAGTAAAAGCGGCTTCAGCACGGCTTACTTGCCGGCCTTTTTAAGCTGTGATACTGAAGCACCCTCAGATGAGAAGTTGTCATTCACAACTTCACATGCATCGGAAAGAACAGTGCATGTATTTGCAGTAACCTGCGCAAAGCCACCCTGCAGGCGGAATTTAGCGCGCGGAGAGCTTGAATCCGCTTTATCGAATACGTTTATTTCACCTGCCTGTAGTTCTGCAATTACAGGTGAGTGGTTGTCCAGAACGCCAAAATCACCTTCAACGCCGGGAAGAGTTACCATTCCAACATCATTAGAAAATACTAGTTTTTCAGGTGTTACTATTTCAAGTTTCATTTTGTCATTCCGGTTTTAATTTTCTGCCTTTAATTTCAGGCCGGCGGCACTTCTGCCGCCGGAACTAAAATTTATTATGCAGCTTCTTTAGCTAGTTTTTCAGCTTTAGCTATCGCTTCGTCAATGCCGCCTACCATATAGAATGCAGACTCGGGAAGGTGGTCATATTTACCTTCAACAAGGCCTTTGAAACCTTCGATAGTGTCTTTAAGCGCAACTAGTTTACCTGGAGAACCTGTGAATACTTCCGCAACGTGGAACGGCTGGGAAAGGAAACGCTGGATCTTACGGGCACGCGCAACCACAAGCTTATCTTCTTCAGATAATTCATCCATACCAAGGATGGCGATGATATCTTGAAGAGATTTGTAAGTTTGAAGGATACGCTGAACTTCACGCGCTGTTTTATAGTGTTCTTCACCAATAACTACAGGGTCAAGAACGCGTGACGTTGAGTCTAGTGGATCTACCGCAGGGTAAATACCAAGCTCAGCGATCTGACGTGAAAGAACCGTAGTGGCATCAAGATGGGCGAATGAAGCCGCAGGGGCCGGATCGGTAAGGTCATCGGCAGGTACGTAAATAGCCTGAACTGAAGTAATTGAGCCTTTATTAGTTGAAGTAATACGTTCCTGAAGCGCACCCATATCTGTTGCAAGAGTTGGCTGGTAACCAACCGCAGAAGGGATACGGCCTAGAAGTGCAGAAACTTCTGAACCTGCCTGAGTGAAACGGAAGATGTTGTCTACGAAGAACAGAACGTCCTGACCTTCCTGATCACGGAAATATTCAGCAACCGTAAGACCGGTAAGCGCAACACGCGCACGTGCTCCAGGTGGTTCATTCATCTGGCCATACACCAGAGCAACTTTAGATTTCTCAGGGTTGTTCAGGTCAATAACTTTAGAGTCAATCATTTCATGGTACAGGTCGTTACCCTCACGAGTACGCTCACCAACACCGGCGAATACTGAGAAACCACCGTGCGCTTTCGCGATATTGTTGATAAGTTCCATGATAAGTACTGTTTTGCCAACGCCGGCACCACCGAACAGACCGATTTTACCACCCTTTGCGTAAGGAGCCAGAAGGTCAATAACCTTAATACCCGTAACAAGGATCTCGGTTTCGGTTGACTGGTCGATGAATTCAGGAGCATCAGCGTGGATAGCTGCAGTTGCTTTAGTTTTTACTTCACCGCGTTCATCGATAGGTTCGCCGATAACGTTAATGATACGGCCAAGAACTTCACGGCCAACCGGAACATTGATAGGAGCGCCCGTATCGGTAACTTCAGCACCACGTGTAAGACCGTCGGTTGAGTCCATCGCAATTGTACGAACAACGCCTTCACCAAGGTGCTGTGCAACTTCAAGAACAAGACGGCGGCCGTCAATGCTGCCTTCAAGTGCGTTCAGGATAGCAGGCATCTCGCCTTCAAACCTAACGTCCACAACGGCAGAGATCACTTGCGTGACTACCCCCTTATTTCCTGATGATTTAGTTTGTTTCTTAA
>CAYVII010000206.1:0-2804 GCA_964451475.1 uncultured Rickettsiales bacterium | reverse complement strand
ATGGCAGTAAGCGTGCCGCGGCTAAAAATTCCGCTTACATGGTGCACGGCGGGGTGGCGCTCATAAGAGATAGTTAAATTTTCAAGCCTAAGAAGTTCACTCATTGCGTTGCCCAAAAATAAAATGCCCATATTACAAGGCTGGCTGCCAGTGCAATTGCAAGGCGGACATATACGCTTAAACTAATCATGCGCGGCAATATACAGTAATAAATATTGTTTGCAAGGCGACGGTTGCCTTATTATCCTGCGCTATATGCAAAAATTATCTTATAAAAGCCCAATCTTCCTGCTTGCGACCTGTTTTGGGGTTGGCAAAATACCTTTTGCGCCCGGGACATGGGGCAGCCTGTTTGCGGTCTTGTTCTTCTGGGCATTTAACGAATATATGGCAATATTCCTTATAGGGGTAATCCCACTGTTGTTTTTTGGGATATATATTTCAGACCGGTATCTGGCTAAAAACGGGCTTACGGGTGACCCGCGTGAGATAGTAATTGATGAATTTGTCGGGCAGACATTTGCCATACTTATCAGCCTGATGCTGGCTAACAGCATGCTTTCGGCGCCGCATACCCTTAGTATCCAGATGAGCATTGGTAAAACAGTGCAGGACCCGTTTGACTATACAATGCTGGTATGCCTGTTAAGTTTTTGCCTTTTCAGAATATTTGATATTTTAAAGCCGTTCCCTATAAGCTGGGTTGACCAGAATATGGAAGGGGGGAAGGGAGTTATGTATGATGATGCCCTGGCGGGTGTGTTCGCGGGTTTATCCTCGGCTCTTGTATTTTGGGTGGTTTAAGTCTATCTTATAGGTAGAGGATCAATAAAATGTACATTCAAACAGAAGAAACGCCAAACCCAAACGCACTTAAATTCTTACCGGGTGAAAAGGTAAGTGAAAGCGGGACTATATATATTGCAAATGCAGCTGATGCAGGCCGTAGCCCGCTGGCTGAAGTGCTTTTTAAAATTGCCGGTGTTGAGGCTGTTTTCCTTGGTGATGATTTTATTACCGTTACAAAGAATTCCGAATATCGCTGGGAAATTTTAAAGCCTATGATCCTGACTGAGGTTATGGATTTTTATGTTTCAGGCAAAGGTATAACAATTGGTTTTGCAAACCCTGCATCAACCAATTTTGACCAGCAGGAATTTGATGAGAACGACCCTGTTGTTAAACAGATCCGCGAACTTTTAGATACACGCGTACGCCCTGCCGTTGCTATGGATGGTGGTGATATTATCTTCCGTAATTTCCGTGAGGGTATTGTTGAACTTGAATTGCACGGTGCATGCTCAGGCTGCCCAAGCTCAACGGCTACACTTAAAGACGGTATTGAAAATATGCTGAAGCATTACATACCTGAAGTTAAAGAAGTTCAGGCGGTCGCTTAAATATATGGTTTAAGCTTTAGCTTTTTCCGAGAATAATTTGTGCTTTACCAGTACGGCAATCAGGCCAAGCGCCATTGCCGATGAGGTTATTATGTGCGCCAGAGATACCTCGAAAGCAACTGAACAATATGACGGTATGTTATTTGTGAATTCACACATTGTAAGGTCTGAGTAAAACAGATTCATGGCAAAACGCGCGTTCAGGTACAGATCCCATAGTGCAAAAACAAGTATTGTAAAACCAAGCCAGCGTTTTGTGCCGCCTGACATGTATAGCCAGAATATGCCTGCTGCCTGAACCGGAAGAAAAATTATGAAATATGTAAGCGAAAAATCGAAAAATCCGCCTACGCAATCACAGCTATCTGCCCCTATTAATATATGAAGCAGTATACCGAACAGGCAGAAAAAACCCGCGAAGTAATTGCGCTGGGTTTGCGGAAGGGTTGCTATGGTCTGGATCTCAACCACCGTATTCTCAATTTTAGCCTCGATCTTTTCTGCTTCGGTTTTTTTAGGAGCAGCTTTCTTTTTTGCCGGAGCTTTCGGCTTTTTGGCAGAGGTGCGCTTTTTAGGAGGCGTTTTCTTTTGTGCCATATCAGCTTTTTAAAAAGCGGCTGCCCGGTTTTACTGCTTCTGTGCCTGCCAGATGTTCAGGCAGGTTTGCAGGGTCATAAATCGGCACATTGATTGTAAGAAGTGATACAAGCTTGAACGGCAGGATCTTCTCAGCCATGCCGCTGCTGCGGTCTATCAGGCTAGCCTCGCCAATAACATTGCCGCCTGCATTGGTAATACAGTCAACTGTTTCAAGCGATGATTTTGCGGTTGTCACCACGTCTTCAACAATAAGGATATTCGCGCCTTTTGGAACTTCAAAACCGCGGCGGAATTCAAATTTGCCGTCAACACGTTCACAGAAAATTTGCGGAACACCAAGCTGGCGGGCAAGTTCGTAACCAATTACAACACCGCCCATCGCAGGTGAAACAACAAGTTCTATCTTTTTATCACCCAGTACATCACGAACGCGTGCGGCCAGTAGTTTGCAAAGTTTTTCAGAGCGGTCAGGATGCATAAGCAGTCTTGCGCACTGAACGTAAGTATCAGAGTGCATGCCCGATGAAAGCTTGAAATGCCCCTTTAAGATTGCACCTGTTTCTTCAAACTCTTTCATTACTTCCGGCATATTTTCCCTAGTCATATTTTTATCTTCTTTATATTGCGGCTATTATTGCGTTAAAACTGTTCACGTCAAGACTTGCTCCGCCAACTAGAAGGCCGCTTACGTCTTTTGTTTTTGCAATTTCGGCCGTATTGGCAGGTTTTACAGAGCCGCCATATATAACTTTTAAGGTCGGCAAGCGCATTTTGGGTATTATGATCAGCTTCCCACAAAATCTG
>CAYVII010000205.1:0-2830 GCA_964451475.1 uncultured Rickettsiales bacterium | reverse complement strand
GGTTTTCTGGAATTCCTTTTCCTCTTTGTCAACTTTCAGGAAAAAATCATGCAGGCCTTTAGGGTCAATATCTGATTTTGCCAGAAGCTCCAGCGCATATTTATCAGCCTCAACTTCTGCCGAGCGGTTATAATCCATCTGGTAAAGTTCATTACCTAAATAAATGGCTGAACCGCCGCCGCCCGTTATCACGTCAATAATAAAGGTGGTAATAAGTGTGCGTATAAGCCCGTCAACGCCATGGCGTTCAACTGCGTGTCCCATCTCATGCGCAAGTACCCCTTCGATCTGTGATTCGTTGTCGGCTTTGTCTATTAGCCCTGAAAAGATCATGAAGCGCCCGGCAGGTGCGGCAAATGCATTCATGTCTTTATTTTTTACGACAACAGCATCAAAATTATATTTTGAACCCGAATTTTTACCAAGATGCGCAATTATTTTATCAAGCGCTGCCTGACCCTCCTTGTTGCTGCAAGTATCATATTTAGTAGTAAAGCTTTTACGCACAACATTGCCAAGCTTTTCCTCCCAGCTTTTCGGAAGGTTATCACCAATTGCCGGAGCAAGGGCAGGTACCATATAAAAAACAGCAAATAGTAAAAGCGCTATGCTGAATATATATAGTAATACTGATTTATATATTGGCTGCTGTTTACGCTTTGGCAGTTTCTCTGCCACCTGTCTGAAAGACTCAATATCACTGAATACAAGCTGTGCTTCAGGTGCATCATCATAACCTATTTTTCCGTCAGCATGCCTGTTGGCTTTTTCGGTGATATGGCATTTTTCATAAAACCATTCAACTGGCCCTGCACCGGTAACTATATATATGCGGTTGCTCCACAGCTCAATTTGCGCATCATGCGAATTAGAGGTGACACCGTCATAATATTTGGCTTTGATCATGTTTTTATATTAGGCCAAAATCAAGGTCTATGCCATCACTATCAAAGTAATCGGTAACGCCTTCACCAAAATTACTGGCTTTAAAGTCAGGGTCCTGCCTGAACTCTTCAATATTGCCGGTTACCTGAACATGCTCTTTAAAATGGCGCATGATGCGGTGAATAACTATCGGCATACCAATGAACAATGTAAATATAAGAATAAGTATGTTGAAAAAGGTAAGACCGAATAATTCAAATGCATTGAAGTTTGATGATAGCCTCACGTTGCCAAGGCTAAGGTTGTTGTATTTTGCATTAAGCTTTGCAGCCTTGAACCAGTAGCGAGAGATAAACAGCGTAGGTATCGCAAGTATCCACGTGATAGCATTGATTTTATCAAGTGAATTCACCTCACCCGTATACACAAATTTTTTGTTCCCGATATAAGCATCGTTCAAAAGTTTATGATATTCCAGAATAGAACTTCTGCCCTGTAAAAATCCAAGAGTAACAAGGTTTATAAAAAACCATTTGAAGCGGAAGCCGATATAGCCCCACAATCTGCCGCGCTGGCTGCCGCGAATACCGCGCCATTTAGTGCGGGTAAGGCGGTAACGCAGGGCAGAAAATTTTGCCAGATAGATCATCACCCACATTACAGGGAAGATAAGAAGGTTTGAAAGAAGCTCAAACGGGGTAGGGGTTCCGTCAGGGTTAGGGTCACCGCCGAAAACTACCACTAAAGGAATATATGCTGCCAAAAAAAGGAAGAATATAATGATATTGGCCTTGATCATTCCGCGCCATAACTCGCCGCCTGTGCCGGTATAAACAAGCCTGTCACCTGCAACTGTAAAGCTATGGTAGCAATAGCGCCTGTAGTTGGTTTTGCCCCATGCGCGGTAAATACCTAATGTGATAATTCCGAAAAATAGGTTTTTAAGCCAGATTAGATAAAGCCTTGAAAGCCTGCCGTCGTATTTTAAGTGATCCTGTTCCATATTACAGGACTATATGGACTAATTGTTAATGAATCCTTTCGTAAGTTACGGATTTTTTGTCTAATTCTTTTTCCACCTGATGCATGGCATTTATGATACGCTCTTCTTCTTTACCGCGGAAAACAATGTTTACACCCGCATTGGCATAGCCGTCATCGCCGGCAAGGAAAGGGTAACTGCCAATCTGTATATCGGGGAAATTATTCTGCGCGTTTGTCATTATCTCAGCCAGCTGGCTTTCAGGGCTAATAGCGCGGATAGTATGGGATTTTACTAAAGTACCGCGCTCAAGATGCGGTAGGATCGCCTCAAGCATGGCATGCATAATTTTAGGGACGCCGGCCATAACATAGACATTCTCAACATAAAAACCCGGCGCGGCGGTTACGTCATTTTGTATCTTGCCGGCATTTTCGGGCAGGTAGCACATTTTAAGGCGTCCTTCGTTCAAATTCTCTTCACCGCCGTAATATTTAATAAGTGCCTGATGCGCCTCTTTGTCTAAAATCAGTTTGCGGCCAAATGCCTTTGCGATACTTTCAGGCGTAATATCATCATGCGTAGGGCCAATGCCGCCCGTTGTGAATACGTATTTATATTTTTTGCTCAGGGCATTAACGGCATCGATTATTTCCTTTTCAATATCAGGCACTACGCGTACCTCAAGCAGGTCAACGCCAATACTGCCAAGCGTTTTAGCAATATGCTGCGTATTTTTATCCAGCGTGCGTCCTGATAGTATCTCATTCCCTATAATAATAAGGGCTGCGGAAGGGTTGTTTCTATTGTTTGTTGCCATAAATTCTTTTAATTAATAACGTCTTGTTTAATATAGTTAAGATTAATACACTACTTGACAAGTAGGATTTACCCCGTTATGTTGCGCCGCATGAAAATAAAATATACCAGTTTTTTGAGCAAAGCAATGGTGTTGGCAGTAGC
>CAYVII010000204.1:0-2834 GCA_964451475.1 uncultured Rickettsiales bacterium | reverse complement strand
GCGCAGTCTTTTGAGCTGCCTGTAATAAATGTGGGCAGCCGCCAGCAGGGCAGGCACAGCAACCCTAATGTTATAAATGTTGCGGCCGATGTTGAAGCTATCAGGAACGCCATACCGCAGGCACTAAGCGCCAAATTCCGTGAAGGCTTTGCAGGCAAGCCAAACAGCTATGGCGACGGCAACGCGTGCGGCAAGATTGTGAAGTTCTTAAAGGAATTTCCCCGCAAAAACATTCTGGCAAAGTACTGATGCGAAAAGTTAAGCAACCATATATCGGCGGGATATTTGCAAGCGCTGATGATGCGGATTTTAAAAATACGCCAGCCGCTAACTTCTTCCCTGAAAATATTGGCAATAATAAAAGAGTTTTCTTTGAAACGGGCGCAGATGCAATTGCAAGCGCGGTTACGCAGCTGGCTGATTCTGAGGTTGATTTTCACGTTCCCGCAAATTTTTGTGCCGAGACAATTGAGCGCATAAAAGCAAAAAGCGGCAAGAACATTGTTAAGAAAATATATAACAATACCGCAGAACTTACAGGCGCAAAAGGTATTGCGCTGCTTTTGCATTATAACTGCCATGACCCAAAAATATCTGAAGCTGCAGCAAATCTGAAAACGCAAAGCGGTTTGTTTGTAATAGAAGATTTTGTACAAGCGCCGTTCGATATTGCAAAATTCAAAGGCCATATGGCGCTAAACAGCCTGCGTAAAGTTTGCAGCGTTGAAGTTGCGGTGGCTTATATAAGTTGGGATGTAAAAGGGCAGGTAACATCTGCCTATCTAACCGCAAAACGCGCAGCAATGCAGCTAAGGGAAGAGTTTTTGCAAAGCGGCAGTAAAGAGGCCGAGCAGCAACAACTGGCAAAGTTAAATGAAGCGCAAGCGGCAGATTTAAGCGACATTTATATAGCCGATGCAAAAAGCATTGCAGACCTTAACACAACCGACTTTGCCGCTATAAGGGCCAAACGCGCCGCAAATGCCAAACATCTGGCAGGTTTGCTGCAAGGTTTAAAGGGATTGGAAATATTGCCTTACGACCATTTCTTTTTAATGGTAAGGCTGCAAGAGCGTGATGCGCTAAGGAAAACGCTGTTCGCGCAAGGTATATTCCCGCCGATACACTGGCAGGATTCCGGCAATGCCCAAAATTTACTTAGCCTGCCAACAGACCAGCGCTATGATGCCGCAGACATGGAAAGAATGGCAAAAGTAATAAAGGATGCGCTTCTATGAATTTATGTGTGATACTTGCCCGCGGCGGCTCAAAAGGTTTGCCGGGAAAGAATATAAAAGATTTTGCAGGAAAACCGCTTATTGCCCATTCAATAAACACAGCGCAAGGCAGCGGCTTGTTTGAGCACGTTCTGGTAAGTAGTGACAATGCCCAGATTCTGGATGTGGCAAAACATTATAAGGCAGATGTGATAAGAAGGCCTGATGATCTTGCGACCGACAGCGCAACTTCAATAGATGCGCTTATCCATGCGCTGGAAGCGGCAGAACGCACGTTCAATGAGGCTTATGATAATATATGCCTGCTTCAGCCAACCTCGCCGCTTGTAACGGCAGCGGATGTTGAGGGGGCTTATAAAGTTTTCACGGCAAGCGGTGCAAGCTCGGTATTTAGCGTATTCAAACCGCATGCATCACCTTATTTTAATATGGTGGAAGTTACCAACGGGCAGGTTGCAATTTCTAAACAACTGCCCGATAATATAACCAGAAGGCAGGATGCACCTGAGGTTTATCAGCTCAACGGGGCAATATATTTCTGGAAGAAAGAGCCGCTATTGGCAGAGCGCAAGCTGATGTTCAAAGATAGCGCAATATATGAAATGCCGTTTGAGCGATCGGCAGATATAGATACACAGGCAGATTTTGAAATGGCTGAGTTCATTTATAAAAAACTTAACGGCTAAACCGCTTTTTTAAGTTCCGTCTTTTTGCCGCAAAGCCCTTCAGCAATTTCAATTACACGCGCAACAACATCACCATCAATATATTTATTCTCATCAAAGAATTTCTTGCGGATGCGCGCAGATTCTTCTGCCGCCTTGCCGCCCGTTAGCATTTCCTGAACTGCATTTTTAAGCTCTGCCGCATTTGTAATGGTAAGGCTAACACCCATCTCACCTAAAATATCAGGTATCGGCTCACCCGTAAGGTTTACCGATATAACATGCTTGCCCGCCGCCGCCGCAGTAAGACCAACCGTGCTGTAGAATGTAATTAATATGTCGGAGATATGGATAACCTCATCAATATCTGCTTTTGAAATAACCGAGGCGCAATTGCGAAGTTTGTTGTCCTGCAATGCTTTGGCATATGCATCAAGGCTTGCCTGCGGCTCACGCGGGTGGGTTTTGACAATCAAATAACAGTCAGGATTATTTTTTACAACTTCAGCAAAAGCTGAAATTGCCATGATGCCATGCTCCAAATATCCGGGCTGGCAACCGAATATAATTACTTTTTTACCTTCAACGCCAAGCTTGTTGCGGATAGAGGCTGCATCCATAGTGGCGGCCTTGTTCTTGGCCTCGAACAGGTTTTGTGAGCCGACCAGCTCAATAAGCTGGTTGCTGCGTAATTTATGGGCAGAAAGGTAAACATCACGTTGGTAAGAATCTATCATGGCAAAAACATCGCCGCGTGAATATTTATAGCGCGGGTGTGATGACTGAAAGACCGCCTGCAGGTCAACCACCGGAATACCGCGCTCTTTGGCAAGCGCAATAAGCATGTAGCTGGAATAAATACGGGCAGGGCACATGATAAGGAATTTTGGCGGGTTTGCGGCTATCTCACGCTTAAGCGCATCTTCATAAA
>CAYVII010000203.1:0-2836 GCA_964451475.1 uncultured Rickettsiales bacterium | reverse complement strand
TGGAAAAGAATGGTGAAAGAAGTTATTGCCACTGAAGACCGACCGAAGATTTTTTGCGGCGGTACGGGTTTATATTTTCACAGTTTGTGGAACCCTGTGGCAGAAGTTCCGCCTATTCCCGATGAGATAAAAGAGAAAGTCCGTTCTATGCCAGAGGCAGATGTTGCGGCATATTTTGGTGCTGATGCAAGTGATAACCACCGCAGAAATGTTAGGGCTTTAGAGGTTTTTTTAGCAACCGGAAAGCATTTGAAAGAATGGCAGCAGGAGCAACCTGAGGCTGACTACAGAGCAGAAGACTTCTTAACCCTTGTTATGAATGTTCCACGTGAAACATTGTATGAGAAGATAAATAATCGCTTCCTGTGGATGCTTGAAAACGGAGCGATGGAAGAGGTGCAAAAGCTTAGGAAAATGCAGCTTGACCCTGCCCTTCCTATCATGAAAGCGCACGGTGTTCCGGAGCTGATCGCTTATATTGAAGGCAGTATGGGTTATGCGGAGGCTATAGAAAAAGCGTCGCAAAATGTGCGTAATTACGCCAAGCGCCAGCTTACATGGATACGTAACCAGTTGCCGCAAAAGACAGAGGTTCAAAATATGGACTATGCAACTGTGCTGGAACTTGTTAGGAAGAATATATGAAGATATATTCCAACGCCGCCGATAATTTTGTGAAGGATCTGAAGCCCTCAACGGTTTTGATTTACGGGCCCGATACAGGTGGGGTCAGTTCGCTGGCAAAACGCATCATAAAAAAATTCATTGCCGATGAGCCCGAGCAGGAAACTGTAAAGCAGCTTACTACAGATGATCTTAAAGAGAATGAAAATATCATCATTGACGAAATTGGCTCAAAAGGCTTCTTCTCAAGCAAGAAGCTGGTTTGGGTAACTGACCCCCCGGAAGGTGCCGCTTCGGCGCTGGAAGAGGCATTTAAATCGCTCGATAATTCTTGCTTCCTGTTGGTAACTGCGGGTGAGCTGAAGAAGGAATCAAAGATTCGCAAGCTGTATGAAGACAGCAAGGTGCATACTGCCCTGCTCTGCTATAAAGAAGAAGGCGTCAACCTTAAGCGTCATATCATGGACTGGATATCTAAAAACGGTATACGTGCCGAGCAGGACGCGATTGAATATCTAGTTGCAAACCTAGGTGAAGATAAGCTGATAACTGAAAATGAACTGGCAAAAATACTGGTTTATTTAGGGGATGATAAGACGCTAACATTTGATGGCGTGAGTGCAATTTTAGCTGATAACAGTGAGCTTGCGGTGAATGATATCATGTACGCGATTAGTTGCAAAACCCCTAAATTGCTTGAAAAATCATTATCACGCGCATTTGCCGATAATATTGCAGGCGTGGTTATTACACGTAGTATGCTGTATCATTTCAACAGGCTTTTGAACGCAAAACTTATGGTTCAGAACGGTATGAGTGTTGATATGGTGGTAGAAAGCCTTCGTCTGTTCTTTAAGCTTAAAGAACCATTCAAAACAAGCCTTCGTAAGTGGAATGTTCAACAGCTGGAGGCTGCTGTGAAAGCGGCAACGGAGCTGGAACTGGAAGTAAAATCTAACTTTGCAGAGTCAGAAATGCTGATACGTGACCGCCTGTTAAAAATGGCCGCGTAATATTTTGCCTTCCTTTGCTTCGCCCAGAAACCTGCTTTCTAGTTATTCTTAGCTTAGTTTTTGTATCAAAGAGTCAAGCTGTTCAAGGGTTTTGAAAGATATTTTGATCTCCCCTTCCCTGCCTTTTGCGCGGATTGAAACTTCAGCACCAAGGCTTTGTGAAAGGCTTGTTTCAATGTCGCGAAGTTCGCTATTATCAATCTTTTCACGCGCGGCAGAGCCTGATCTTTTACCGCTCTGTTTTGTGTTTCCGCCGGCTTTTTCCTCGCGTTCAGGGGTAAGATCTATCTTGCGTGTGCTGTCCTGAATCAGGCCTTGGGCAAGGCTTTCGGTCTGGCGTACGCTAAGGTCTTCCTCAACTACTTTCGCCGCGATCGCTGCAGGTTCAGGGCAACCCAGAAGCGCGCGCGCGTGGCCCATTGTAAGCTGGCCTTCATTTAGCATGTTTTTTACTTCTTCAGGAAGTGATAGCAGGCGCAGAAGGTTTGTAATATGACTGCGGCTTTTGCCAACTGTGCGTGCCAGATCATCTTGCGTATAACCAAACTCGCCAAGTAAACGGCGGTAGGCCTGTGCTTCTTCAAGCGGTTTAAGGTCTTTACGCTGTACGTTCTCAACAATAGACATTTCCATAACATCTTTGTCGGCAATTTCCTTTATTACTACTGGAACTGATGGTAGCTGGATCATTTTTGCGGCTCTCCAACGGCGTTCACCCGCAATAATTTCATATTCACCGTCAGATTTCGGGCGTACGATAATCGGTTGAATTATACCGCTTTTGCTGATAGAGTCGGCAAGTTCTTTCAGGGGCGCTTCATCAAAATCCGTACGTGGCTGAAATTTGCCCGGAACAAGCTTGTGGGTTTGTACCATTGTCTGGTTCTCGCCGGTCTGAACGAATGAGCTTTTTGTTTCGCCTATCAGGGCAGAAAGGCCGCGCCCCAGGCCGCGGGCAGGGGCTTTATTTGTGTTTGGCTGTGTTTCCTGAGTGAATGTAGATGTCATGCTGCTTTACCTTCCGAAGTAGTGTCATTATTTCCGCTTACCAGTTCTTGAGCAAGAGAAAGATAGCTTTGCGCGCCGCTAGAGTGTTTGTCATAGCTGATAACCGATTTACCGTGTGAAGGTGCTTCAGAGATGCGCACATTGCGCGGAATAACGGTTTTGAACACTTTGCTGCCCATATAATCACGCAC
>CAYVII010000202.1:0-2929 GCA_964451475.1 uncultured Rickettsiales bacterium | reverse complement strand
AGTATAATGCTTTTCTTTTGGGATATCATGCTTCCCATCAATACTGATAAGCTTATCGTCCTTGAAATCCCAATATTTATAAGGGTCAAATTTATTTTTAGGGGCTGTTTTATTATAGGCGCTTTTAGCCTTATCTATCTCATCTTTATATTTTACTTTTGCTTCATCTATCAGCTTCTGGTGATATTCGTTTATTTCCTGTTTGTTGTCAGACTTCTGGCCGTTTACCTCACCTGATCCATAGCATACAACCACACCGTCAGCCCTTAGAGCAACCAGCGTTTCACCTTTTTTAAGGTCAGCTTCTTTATTCAGGATCTTGGCATAACTGAACGAAAGGCTGTTGGCATCATTGGATGTAACTTCCATAATATTCCCTGTTTTTTTAGAAACAAGGAATGCGTGCCTGCCAGTTGACGTTGAATTCTCAGAGGTTATATCGCCAATAACATAGTGGTTCTCTATGCCTGCATAGTGCAATGCCATTGAGGCAACTGCCGTATATTCGCGGCATACCAGTTTGCCAGTCTGGAAGTCATTTATATTGAAACTATTATTCTCTTTCTTTGAATAGACTCGGTTATCATAACTCTCATCCATTTTTTGGTACAAACCCTTAAGCTTTGTATTCAGCTCGGCGCGGGCTTCATCAGTAGTGGCAAGTTGCAGGTTCTTTTCACATATTCGTATATCGCGCAGGCATGCACCAACTGTTGGGTCATAGCTGCCATATTGCTTATTTATCTCGGCAAGTACCTGTTTATATATGTACTGGTCAACATTCTTGCCGCCATATTCTTTTTTCAGCTCTATTGCCTTATCTACAACCCTGGCAAGGCGGATATCATCTTTAGGATCAACCTTGATGGTTATTGGCAATCCGGGATCACCTTCTTTTATACCTTCACGGCTTGAGAAGAAGGTTTTTGTCATGATAAGATGACGGCTATCCATTACATCATCGCGCAATTTATCTTTCGCGAAATCGCCCCAATCCTCACCTGCTTTTTCGAAAACACGCAGGCGGGCTTCTTCTGCCTGCATGTAAGGAGTTATCCTTGCAAGTATCCTATTTAACTCTTCCCTTAGCTTTTCGTCAGTGTCCGACATAAAATTAGCATACAATACAAATGTTTAATATTTATGAAGACGCATAAAGATTTATACCTTGAATTTAGGGCAACATATTGTTTTTGCTAATGCGGTTATAAATTACTTACGGGCAAGGCGCATACGCAGTGCGTTCAGCTTAATAAATCCTTCAGCATCGCGCTGGTTATAAACGCTATCTTCCTCAAAGGTTACGTGAGCCTGAGAGTAGATAGATTTAGGAGATTTACGACCTACTACCGCAACCGAACCTTTCATAAGACGAAGACGAACCGTGCCGGTTACATTTTCCTGTGAGCGGTCAATTGCAGCCTGAAGCATTGCACGTTCAGGGCTCCACCAGAAGCCGTTATAAATAAGCTCCGCGTAACGTGGCATTAGCTCATCTTTAAGATGCGCTGCGCCGCGGTCTAGCGTGATTGACTCAATACCACGGTGAGCTTCCCAAAGGATAGTGCCACCCGGAGTTTCATATACACCGCGAGACTTCATGCCCACGAAGCGGTTTTCAACGATATCTAGACGGCCTACGCCGTTGCGGCCACCAATTTTATTCAGCTCAGTTAACAGAGCGGCAGGCGTTAGTTTTTTGCCATTCACTGCAACCGCGTCACCTTTTTCAAACTCTATTTCAACATATTCAGGTTCGTTAGGGGCATCTACAGGGTTTACGCTGCGGCGGTACATGCTTTCAGAGCCTTCGATCCACGGGTCTTCAAGCGCGTTTCCTTCATATGAAATATGCAGAAGATTTGCGTCCATTGAATATGGAGGTTCATCAATTTTATCTTTTGCTACAGGTATCTGGTTCTCACGCGCGTAATCAAGCAATTTTGTGCGGCTGTTCAGTTCCCACTCTCTCCATGGAGCAATTACTTTAATATCTGGTTTTAGTGCATAGTAACCAAGTTCAAAACGCACCTGATCATTACCTTTACCTGTTGCGCCGTGTGATACTGCGTCTGCGCCAACCTCGTTTGCAATCTCGATCTGGCGTTTTGCAATTAGCGGACGGGCGATTGAAGTGCCTAGAAGATATTTACCTTCGTAAATTGTATTAGCGCGGAACATCGGGAACACGAAATCACGCACGAATTCTTCGCGCAGGTCATCAATGAAAATCTGCTTTACGCCGGCAGCCTGTGCTTTACCGCGAACCGGCTCAAGCTCTTCACCCTGCCCTAAGTCAGCCGTGAAGGTTACTACTTCAGCTTCGTAGTTTTGTTTGAGCCATTTTAAAATAACTGAAGTATCTAAGCCGCCTGAATATGCCAGAACGATTTTTTTTGCTTTTACTTTTGCCATTGCGCTTACCGGTAATTGTTAATTAATTAGCGGGTTAAATAGCGTCAAACGGCTTTAAAATCAAGGTTAATTAAATCCGTGAACAGGGCCCTGACCTGAAGATTTTATGGCATCAAGGATAATTTTATCATTCCCGCACATAACTTCCTCATCGGTTATCATATTTAGCCTATGCAGCTCCTCTTTTAGCGCGACAGATAGCTTTATTTTCGTCATAGTACGCGCAGTGATAGAAGCATTTACCAGCCCATCAGGCAATTCTAATTTTACTGAATAATGAGCTGGTGCGGAATATGGAAGTTCATATTTTAACTGTTTACTGTAAGGGTTTAAAATCAAACCTACACTACCTTCGTTAAAAATCTTAACAGTCAGCATTCTATCGTGTTCTGAAGCCAGATGCTCTTCAAGGCTGCCTTTTATAACCCAGATGTCTATGTTAGTTATACCCAGCTGATGCAGCGCGGTTTTAATTCCCCATGAAAAATCATGCACAAATAAACTAAATTCCTTC
>CAYVII010000201.1:0-2989 GCA_964451475.1 uncultured Rickettsiales bacterium | reverse complement strand
GGCAAAAGCGCAGGAGATATCTGCCGCGCGACTGCAAAAACTAATTGGCAAAACAATTGACGTTATTGTTGATGAATTCTCTGAAGCTGGCGAAGACATAAATATTTATGTTGGCCGCAGCAAATTTGATGCGCCTGAAATTGACGGACGCGTACATATTGAAACGCAAAAACAACTATTCCCCGGCCAGATCATCCGCGCCGAAGTTGTTGACGCGGATGAATATGACCTTGTGGTTGAGTATTAATTAAATACCAGCACCTATGAACGCCTCAGGGGCGGGCCTTGCGTGAAGTGTAAACGGCCTTGCAACTGTTTGAACTGAAACCTGATAACCCAGCTCTTCAAGCTT
Source organism: uncultured Rickettsiales bacterium (assembly GCA_964451475.1). Taxonomy (GTDB): domain Bacteria; phylum Pseudomonadota; class Alphaproteobacteria; order Rickettsiales; family 21-14-0-20-44-7; genus CAYVII01. Next base: position 2,637 of record CAYVII010000201.1, on the reverse strand, counting down.
TGCAGCTGTATAAGGATCAACTTTAAGATGTTTCCCACCAATTCTTATTGCTTCATCAATTGAAGCCGTAAGGTCTTTTGCAGGGCCCCATACAACGTAAGAACGCGTAAAGTTGTCACGCAGATGGTTTTCATCACCATTCCTGTCACCGCCTGCGCCCCCGTCACCACCATGCGCAGAACGCCATGAAGGATCTGAGCCAGGGCCAACTTTAACAGAACCGAAGTTTGTTTTATTGCGCACTTCCTGAACTTCTTCAGATGTACCATCAACGCCAGCAGTTAATTTTTGCGGAATGTAGTTTGCCACATCAATCATTTCCTGAAGGTTATTAAAACCCCGGAAAATATTTATTGAATAACCAAATATCTCACGGCTTAGAATCTCTTTAAGCAGCGCAACTTTAAGCTCACCATTTTCGTGGCGCATAACATTTGTCCAGTCTATTACAAGAGGAACTATGTAGTTTTTACCTTTCGGGAATTTTTCCTGATGTATTCTATCACCGCCTTTTAAATAATCATGAACAAGCTTTTCTGCAGGTATAGGATCATTCTCGTTTTCCGGCGCATGAGTACGCAGAACATCTCTCCTCTCGGTGCTTTTTACTATTTCTGCACCGTTGCGCTCCGCTATTTCCCTTAGCCACAGCATGTTTCTGTAAGCGGCATCATCAACCGTTACGCCCAGCGTTGCCTTTGGTGACATTGCATGGTCAATTGCTGTTTCTGCATTATCAATCAGGTTTTCACGTACGTGCTTTTTGTAAGATTCTACACCCGCTTCTGATATACCAGCTTCTTCAAAAATATTATGCGTGGCAGAACATCTTTGAACTGTATTTGCCTCAATACCTTTTGTTCTTGTTGCTTCGTAAGAAGCTTTTGCCTTTTCAGCGTCCGTAAGTTTAGCTTTAGTTTTGATCTCAACGCCGTTACCACCAGCTTCCAGTACTGTATTAAGATCAGGCTTATTTCTTTCCTGCCTTAGCTGTTCTGCAAAAGTTTCACCGGTTACGGCAAATACGTTTGCGGCGTCTGCTACTACGTTATTCTGGCGGCCAATTACAACCTGGCTGAATGCCTTGCCTAAATCTAAAGCTGTTGCACCTTCAGGTAAGATTCCTTCATTTTGCAGCCTTGCGATCACACGCGCTATTTTTGCAGCTTTTTCAGCCCCTCTTTTTTCAAAAACAACAAATGCGTCTGCAGCAACCTGCCTGTTACCGATTGAGAATAAAGGTGTTTGCGATGAACCTTTATCAATTGTTGCCGAGCTGTTCTGTTTAGCAGGAGCAGAACCCGCTATTTTAAGCGCACCTTCATAATTCCATGGGGTTACGAGTACTGTTTGTGCATAAGGCCTGTAAAAAGTAGTATGGCACATATTATCACGCGGGTTGATCGATATACGCGGCGCTATTGCTTCAAGGATATCTTGCGATGCAGGCATATCTGTAAGCCATTGGGCCTCTTTAGTACTGGCACTATTAGCATCTGAGCGTGATTTACCCATTTGTAATGGCGATGTAATGCTAAACAGAACTTTATTGGCTACAAATATCTCACCTTCTATCTGCATTAGCTCAGACAGGTCTTCATTACTGAATTCATCTCTGATCGCTCTTGTTACATGCTCAGAAACAGCAATCATCCGCTGGCCTTCTTCTGGTGTTGTGGTTCTTAGTTCACACAATACGGTACCATCAACGGCACTTTTAACTTTCAGGCTGTTCTCTTCAGGTTTGGCTAGAAACTCTTTTGCTATTGGTAATGCATTCAGCCATGCGTTTGTAGCTGCCACCACCGCTTTAGGATTCCAATTGCTTTCTTCCACAGCTTGCATAACAGCATTGATCTTTGCAGGATCGGCATAAATGGGGATATCGTCGGCAACTGGCTTAGGTGCCATTCTAGCCTCTGTTAACGTTACTGCCGTTGCTAATTTTGCTGCTACCATATTTTACCCTAATATTTTTTCGTTAGTTAATTTACAGTCAGCTATTAAGGCAAAAAATACAAAGCTTTTAACATCATGTCTTTACAGCGCTTACATAGCTTGTCTTATTTCTGTAATATACTGAGCACATAAGTAATCAATAAGTTTTTACAGCCAGAATTTACACAAGTTTTTACCTTAATGCCGCTTGCAATATTAATGTCCGCCGATATAATTTTTTCCACTAACAAACGGAGTAACTATGAAAACCAAACTAATTCTTGCACTGGCTTGCTCAGTGTTCATCAGCTCGGAAGCGCTTGCTGTAAGCAAAGACGCTGCTACCGATGACCGCGGCTCTGCTGTGCGCTCTACAAACGGCAAATGCATTCGTACAAAATGGGATTTCCAATCTGATATATGCGCTCCTGCGCCTAAAGTTGAACCGGCTGCCGAGCCCACTCCTCCGCCACCAGTTGTTGAAAAAGCGCCTGAACCGGCTCCTGAACCAAAAACTAAACTGGCAAAAGAACTGGATAAGAACGAAAAAACTATCTATTTCGATTTCGACAAAGCGGTTATTACTGAAAAAGAACAGGCTGAACTTGATTCAGTTGCGCAAGTACTTCTTTCAGACAAAGAAGTTGAGAGCGTGAAGATTGTTGCTTACGCAGACAAAATGGGCTCTACGGAATATAA
>CAYVII010000200.1:0-3006 GCA_964451475.1 uncultured Rickettsiales bacterium | reverse complement strand
GGATTTATCGGTCATATGCGGGTCTGCCTTGTAACCAAGTAAAACCTGCACTGCCTGCGTATTGCCGTTAAAGGCCGCAAGCATAAGCGGGGTATAGCCCATATCATTCTGAATATTCACGTTTGCACCGTAAGTTACCAGCCAGCCTATAATAGACATATTCTGGCCGGCAGAGGCTATATGCAGCGCTGCGTTACCGTCTTTCATCTTGGCATCGGGTTTTGCCTTATATTTCAGCAGCGCATTCACACTGCCTTCATCCTGCTTCATGGTTGCCAGCATAAGCGGCGTAAAACCGGGACCGTAAGCCTCATCGGGCTTGGCACCGTAAGAAAGCAGTTTTTCCACCATATCAGGGCGGTAAATGAAGCTTGCAAGTTGCAGCGCGTTCTGGTCTTTGCTGTTTTTGGCATTAACATTGGCGCCTTTCTCAAGCAGGAAGTTCATTGAAACATCACGACCGTAAATGATCGATGTTAGAAGCGGAGTATTGCCGTTGGCATCTTTTATATCTACCGTCGGCATGTACTGGGACATCGCACGCAGGCCCGTAAGGTCACCCCTGATTGTTGCATCAAGAATTGGGCATCATACTGGCCAAAATAAGTTTGCTCTTCTTTTTTAGGCGCCGCCTTCTTCTTTTTCTTTTTTACAGTCTTGACCGGCTCGGTTTTTGCCGGATTTTCCATTGAGTCTATTGATATCTCATCTTTCTTTGGCTCTGGCGGCAAAGGAATTGCTATTGGCGCCGGAGGAGCAGGCGGCACTGCCGCACCACCTACCGGAGGAGGCGGAGGAGGAGGCATGATACCGTTTGTAGGGATCGGAGGCGGAACCGGCGTTGTAACCGGAGGTTTTTCTTTAGGGCGCTCTACCTTAAGCTCGCCTTTTTCAACTTTCTTTGCGCAATCCTGAACAGCTTTGTTCATCTTACGAATTACTTTTTCATCAGAACGCACACCCGCGCTTAAGGTCTTTACAACAGTTTCAAGCGCAGCAGGCTCAATTGTTGTTTGCGCCTGCTGGTAAGAACAATCACATATTTCCCTCACGCCACCGTTCATCATGCAATAACGCATGTAGGTGTTCCTGATTCCCTGTTCTTTTATATCTGCCGCATGTGACGGCAGACAAACAGATGTCAGTATCAGGAAAAGGGGAAGTAGCTTTTTCATTACGTGTTATTCTTTTGGTATTAGTTTCTTGATCTCTTTTTCAACGATTGTCTGTACAAGGTTAGGCAAGTTGCTGTCCAGCCACTCTTTCAATATGGGCTTAAGCATGTCCATTACAAGGTCCTCCACCGTATCACCATTACGGAACGGGGTGGTCTGAACCTTCGGTTTGCTTACATTTTCAGCGGCCGCCATAAGCGTTTTCAGTGAATTGCGCGCCTCTTCTGCCGATATGTTTGACATAAGGCTTTCTTCTTTTTCCATTTTGGTCTCTCCGGTATTTGTTTGCGCGGCGGGCAAAACTTCCTGCGGTTGCGGTGCCGGCTTGATTTCCTGTGCTGGTATTTCCTGTACCACTGGTTCCGGCTGCATGGTCTTCGCAGGCGCCGGCTCTATGAGTTCTGGTTTTATAAAATCTGTAAGTTCAATATCTGCACTTTCTGTGCTTATAGGCTTTCTCAGCTCTTCTTTAATGTCATCTTCTGCAAGCAGTGCGTCGATCTCACGTAAAACATCGTTTGTTACCGGAGCGGGAAGATCTTCCTCTTTTTCTTCTGTAAGATCATCTTTGAAAAGATCCAGCGGCTCGGTTTTTACATCTGTTTTAACTACGGCTTTTTCTTCCTGTTTGGGTGCCTGCTCAACAACTTCCGTAAGGTCTAAAATTTCCTCGTCAGCATCACTGCCGCCAATGATGTCGCGTATTGATTCCAATATCTGTTTTTGTGCCGCCATAACGAACCCCTATCACCAACAATATTAGAAGGTGGTAAACTATTCGTAAATGCAAACCGTTAATTTTGGCTTAAAAGAAAAGGCTTAACTGCGCTTTAGTCGCAATTAAGCCTCATATCTTTGAATAGTAATGCTAATTAGCGGGTGATATCAGCGTCAGTGAAGAACTGCGCAATCTCGATTTTAGCGTTCTCAAGGCTGTCGGAGCCATGCACGCTGTTTTCACCGATGCTAAGCGCGAATTCTTTGCGGATTGTGCCTTCAGCCGCGTCTTTAGGGTTGGTAGCACCCATAACTTCACGGTTTTTAGCAACTGCGTTTTCACCTTCAAGAACCTGAACAACAACCGGCTCAGAGATCATGAAATCAACAAGTTCACCGTAAAAAGGGCGTTCTTTGTGAATTTCATAGAATTTTTCAGCCTGTGCGCGTGTCATCTGAATGCGGCGCTGGCCAACGATACGAAGGCCCGCTTCTTCAAATTTAGCATTGATCTTACCGGTTAGGTTACGCTTTGTAGCATCTGGTTTAATGATAGAGAATGTACGTTCTTTAGCCATGTTATATCCTGTAGGTTGTGTTATTTGCGCGCCTTCTACTAAATTTTCAGCTTAATTGCAAGCGCATTAGCAGCGCATGGCGGCCGGTTCCGTAATAATCACGCCTTTTCCCGAATTCCTCAAAGCCCATTTTATTATAAAGCCCCTGCGCCGGACCGTTAGTTTCCTCCACTTCAAGGAATACGGTCTTTACCTTCACCAGCCCAAGCAGTTCACGCATAAGCTTTTCAGCCATACCTTTGCGGCGGTTTTCAGGCAATATACATATGGTTTTTATCTCGCACTCGTCCAGTACAGTTTTATAGGCAACAAAACCGTGATCAGTAACAATAACCTCCAGCCCTTCAAAATCATTAGGGCGCCATGGCTGATCAAAACATTGTGAATGCATTTGCGAAAGCAGAACATTGCGCGGCGGTTTCGCATCAGGTGGCCTTATATATAAAGGCTCGGGGCTACCTTCGCGTTTTTGCATCGCCACATAACCAACCTCAATAGCTCCGGCCGGCTCATCGAACGCACCGTTATATTCAACC
>CAYVII010000199.1:0-3011 GCA_964451475.1 uncultured Rickettsiales bacterium | reverse complement strand
GAAAGGCTACAGGCATAACCACAGGCATCACCGCTACCGTCATTAATTATGAAACAGCCAAAAGCCCGGACTCATATCCGGGCTTTTTTATTGAATTTTTATAACAACTTAAAGGCGCATAATGGAACTCTTATGCAGGTGGACATAACAATATCCTTTTAGGTAAAACCCCAAGGAGCTTTTTTATGTTACTGCTGCAGGAAAAAACAAAGCCTGACGTAAACTTTTACAATTCATTCATCACCGCCGCACTTGTGGCAGCGCATATCTACATCTTCTTCCTGCTTCCTCTTTTCCTGCTGCCTGTATCATTATGGTTTGCACTTACGGTTATCCCTTTCTTCTTCATGCATTCAATACAATGGGGGCTCATTCATGAAGCTATCCACAAGCATTTGCACTCAAATAATAAAATGAACGAGAATGGCGGGCGAATGCTTTCCATACTTATGGGCGTATCATTTCATATATTGCGCTTTGGCCATTTGATGCACCATAAGCTTAACCGCAACTGGCAGTCTGAATTTGTTACAAAGAACAGCGCAAAAGAAAAAGCTTCTTATTACTTCAACCTTCTTGGCGGGCTATATATTACAGAATTCCTAAGCAGCATGCTTGTTGCCCTGCTGCCAAGAAAGGCTTTCCTTTACCTTGCTAATAAAAAAGACCTGATTGATAACCCCGATGTATTTCCTGCCGGTGAACGTTTCTTTTACGTAAAGAACAATGTTAAATATGCGCGCACGGATTTTGCCATAACCGCAATTATCCATATTGCCGCGTTCTTTGCCTATTCGGGTTTCATATGGCTGTTTGCAGCGTATCTTGCCTCCCGCGCGGTAATGATATCATTTATTGATAACCTGTACCACTACGGCACAGCAACAGATAAAGCCGGCAAAAACCTTTTCCTGCCCAAATGGGCTGCGGCACTGCTTTTAAATTCCAACTACCATGAAACACACCACTTAAGCCCTAATGTACCGTGGATAGAACTGCCGCAGGAATATGCCCGCCGCGGCCTGGCTTTTGATGGCAATTTTCTTAAGCATGCTTTTATGCAGTTCAAAGGCCCTATTTTAAATAAAGAGGCTTCAATAGCTTAAGCTAAGGGTTATTTTCAATTAAGGAAATTTTTTACCCTCCCTTTATCTGAAAGCTTTCTTTCCTCATCGTAATCATATGCAGCAGCTAATAACTTAAACTTATCACGAGCGGACTTCTTTACAGAAGTATGCTTAAACAACTTAAAAATAAATGGAGATTATTATGCCTAATAACAATCAAAATCAGCAACAAGCTAACCAGCAGCAAAAACAAAATCCTAACCAGGCAGGTCAGCAAAACCGCAATAATAACGCGGATCAGCAACAACAACCTCGCCGCAATCCTCAAGACCAGGAATAACTGAAGTCTTAGGTTTTTTTTCATACGGAGACAAATCAACCGCCGGTAATTCCGGCGGTTTTTTTGCCTGTTGAATGCACAAAATAAAAAGGCCGCCAATAGGCAGCCTTTAAATTATGAGTATAGTATTTATCTTACAGAGCCTGCGGTATTATTGGTAGTTGTAGCACCGCCATTTACCCTGTTGTAACCTCGTGTAGGTGCTTCAATAGTGTTCTGGAAAGTGGCATCGGCCGCAGTATTATTGGTGTTGCCCGTATCAACATTCCTGTTCACGTTAGTATCCAGACCTGTTTTTACACCGGCGCTGGTATTCAGATTGTTATCAAGTGTCCTTGAAGGTTTATTGTTGTTTGTAATAGTTCTGTTCGCTTCAGAATTACCTGCATTGATCTTTGCGCGGTTCTGCGTTTTAGCTTTTATTTTTGTATCACTGCCAATTCCGTTTGAATTTACATCTGCACCTGCATTGACACCGATATTAACGCCAGTACCTGTATTTACATCAAGCGCTGATGCAGCACTTGAAAGCGCAATTGCCATAGTGATTGCCAGCGCAATACCTATCTGTTTAAAATTCTTTATCGTTACCGGATTCATAGTTGCCATAAAAACTCCCATTTTTATATTGTTCATGATACTAACTTATGTGCCGCCGTATAAGTTCTCTATTAATTTAGAATCAATAGCATAAAAGTTTTCCATAAAGATACATCACAATAGAAAGCCGCTGTAATATATAATTATTTACGGAAAGCTTATCTATCCACCCCGCAAAGCACATAGAAATCAGCCTGCATAGTGGGCTTTTATGAACTCATGAAGTGCACATCCCGCCGCTGTAAGATATTATTACCTCTAATAGCGGTTCCGCTATTACTTATAAGTTATATCCTGCTTCTTTTTGATTGGAATCTCATTAAAGGTTTTGCTGAAAGCAAGGCAAGTTCCACCACAGGCCGTACCATAAAGATCAGCGGTGATATAGATGTGGATTTCGGTTTTGATTTTTCACCGCTGGTAAAAATACACGGACTTTCGATTACAAATATTGCAACAGGCACCGAGCCAAAAATGGCTGAGGCCGAATATTTAAGCTTTGAGTTCAACCTTCTTTCAGCATTTAAAGACAGGCCGGAATTCCCCTACATAAATATCCGCGATGGCAATATTGTGCTGGAAAAAGATAAAGCCGGCAACGCCAACTGGCTGTTTGGCAAGAAGGAAGATGATGATACTGAAACTCCCGCTATCGGCAAACTTTACGTACGCAATACAAACATAATATACCGTGACCCTGCAAAAGGCACAGATTTCAAACTTGTTGCAAACAACGCGGGTGACTTCCGCAAAACCGAAAATGTTGAAAAACAATTTGAGGATTTCATAGCCTTGAAAGGCAGCGGTGCATACAGGCAAAGCAAACTGGATATTGATTTTTCGGGTGCTTCAATAGTTGATATTGCCGAGCGTAAAACGCCCTATCCTATGAAAGTATTTTTAAAAGTAGGCAGCACGGAACTTAATGCTATCGGCACGATCACCGACCCTTACGAACTTAAGGGCATAGACCTTGAACTGAACGTCAAAGGCAAGTCAGCGGC
>CAYVII010000198.1:0-3015 GCA_964451475.1 uncultured Rickettsiales bacterium | reverse complement strand
CCTTCTTTGCCTACGGAGAATGACTCTAAGCTTTTAGTGTCTGGAGTAGATAAACAATGGGTTCATGGATTATACCATGAGATTCTAAATCTTTTTAATCAGAAAAAAAATAAACGTGCCTTTATTCATAGGCATAGTGTTTATGATATATTGATTTGGTTTGTAGGAATGCCAATTACTTTTTGGTTATTATCAAGAATGGCCTCTTATTTAGACACGACAATTATAAAAAGTTATAAGTTCTTAGAAAACGCTTTCTACGTATATATCTTCTTTTTATGCTTACATTGGTTTAGAATGTTATTTCATTACACAAGATGGTTGTTTCCCTTAGTTGAGTATAAGGATAATAGTCCTAGTAGAATACATAGGGTTATATTAGGGACTATTATATTGGGTATGGTAACAGCCTTTTTGTACGATGTGGTTCGTTATTTAGCTAGCTAATTTCTACCCCTCATTCACATGCAGCACTAACGCATTCGGCAGCAATACAACTCGGTTGCCCATTTTGCGCCAGCGGCTTAGTTCTGCGGCAGGGCGGGCAAGAAGTTGTTCAACCGTCATGGTGCCGCCTTTTTTCTCAACCGCGTCAAAAAATCTTTCAACCAAACCTGTTTTGTCGGCTTCACCCGTAAGGCAATCTGCCGCCGCAGAAAGATCTATGCATAAAAGCTGCGTGTGCGCTTCCACCGCTTCGCCGTTCTCATCGCGCAGCGGCAATATTTTTTTAAGTCGCGCTTCAATTGGTTTCCACTCCGCGTCAAATTCTGCGCGCGTCATATTTTCCGGTACGAAATAATCCTGTTTGCTCATAATGCCCGCAGTATCGGCGTTTTCGCCATATATACAAGCTTTTACTTAAGACATAATAGAAAACTTACGCCGCATTTAGTTTAGTTATCAAGCATTTCAACAGTAATAAGAGGATAATATGAGACTTGCAGTTACCGCTATGGCGCTTGCAGCTATACTAACAACGCCTGCAATGGCAAATGAGCCAATGCAAGGCAAAGACCCGCGCATTAACAAAACCGCGCAAATAGAAGCCAAGACAAAATATATGTTTGATAAGGCCGATGCTGACGGCAACGGTGTTATCAGCAAACTTGAGCACGAGGCCTTTGCCAACACAATGTTCCGCAATGCTGACCGCAACAAAGATAATGTTGTGACATACAAAGAAATGAAAGCGGCAAAAGTGGCCGAGATGAATGAGATGAAGCAGGCTATGAGAGACCGCGCTGCCGTGCGAGAGGCACGTGAGCTTATGGAAGATGATTATGATGACCGTTACGATGATGACCGCTACGACCGCCGCTAATATTTTTGCAGATATATAAAACAGCAATGGCCTCCTCCGGTTAGGAAGGAGACCATTGTGAATGTTTTGTCGTGTGCTTTGCTCGGGCTGCTTACGTTGCCGCAGGAACTTCTTTTGCTTCTTCAGCGCTGATCACTTCCAGTGTTTCCGCTGCCGCATCTTCCCAGATATGGGCGATGTTGAAGTCCTGACGTGAGTCAAGTTGGGAGAACAATCCGGCAAGGTAGCTCACTTCTGCCTGATCGGTTTCCGTGTTGTCCAGAACGAACTGGGCAACAAAGTCCAGGTGCTCGTCGTCAAGCCTGAGATCTTCAGGCTGTTTGATGATGGCCTGTCCGGAACTGTCGAGGTAGCGCAGAACGCAGCCTTCAGGAATAACGGGCAGTGTTTTGATGGCGTCTTTGATGCTTTCGAGTGTGCGGTTTGCACCGCCAAGGTCACAGAGTCTCATGGTCGAGTTTTGGGGCTAGTGGTTTCCTTATCAATACATCTATTTCACCAACTCACACGAGTTGTCCAAAGCATGAGGTTTTCACCCCCCTACATAAAGTAGCTTTCGCTTTAGTTTCTGGCGTGAATTACTTGGAAATTCAAACACGTGCAAAAAGAAATAGGCCGCCAATATAGCGGTCTTTATTAACTTTTGTCAATAAATTGTATTTCTACGGTTATTCTTCGTAACCAAGCTTGAATGAAACCAGCTTATATTCCTCATTTCTGAAGCAATAACGGTTTGTAAGCTTGTAATGGTGGCTGTCCTGAACCACTTGCAGTTTAATATCCGACTTTGCCTCAATAAGCAGGCAGCCTTTGTAGCGCTTGTTATTGTTTATTGTCTTTACCTCGGTTGCAGAAAAATCGCTTGCTTCAAGTGCGGCAATATCATTTGGCAGTTCGGTATATTTACCGAACTTGTTCACAAACTGCGCCTCGGTGATGCTGCCTGCAAATTGCGGGTTGGCTTTATAAAAAGGTTTTACGTCGCCTGCCGTTGCCGCTCGCACAAAATCCAGCAGATATTTTTTATTAAGCTCGCGCACTGCCGCCGCATCATATCCGTTAGCTGTTTTAGCTGCGGGTGCTTTTGTGGTAGGTGATGCCGGCGCCTGCGGGGCATTTGGTTTTGCCACTGCGTTTGGTTGTGCCGCTTTAAAAGGTGCGGGTGCAGCTACGTTTGGTTTCTGAACTGCAGGCTGGGCAGGTGCCTTAACTGCAGGTTGCGCTGCCGGAGCGGCAACCGGTTTTATTGTCGCCGGTGCCGATGGCGCTGCCGGTGGCACCGGAGCAACAACCGGATCGGCTGCATTGGCTATAAAAGGAAGTAATATTGTTGCGCACGCGGCATATAATTTAATTCTCATGATGTATTTCCCGTAAGTATTTTTCTGCCGCTGATAATATAATAATTCGCGCGTGATTTAAAGAGCCAAGAAATTATCTTTTAGACTTATATAATAAGAAGGCTGAGGGAGTGTTCCCTCAGCCTTGCACAAATTAGTAATATATATTACTAACCGTTATTCTTTATGGCCGGTGCCCGGTTCTGTAAGTTTAGGGGCTTTGCCGTCTTCAATACGGCCTTCGTTACGAAGTTTGCGACCTTCGTCCATCATTTTTTTATCTTTAAGTAGTTCGCCTGTTTCTTCTTTTACGAAACCTGCACCTTCTTTGATTGAACCTTTAACGCTCAT
>CAYVII010000197.1:0-3021 GCA_964451475.1 uncultured Rickettsiales bacterium | reverse complement strand
CAGGCATTATCGGCAGGCGGACATAAATTTAGTAATTTAAGTTTGTTTGGAAGCGCATTGGGAAGCCCTGAACGTAAAATTGATAACATAATAGTAAAATGCGCCTTAAGAGACAGTGAAACGCTGATGCGGGACATAGGCTCTAAATTAAAAAAAGGTGAGAATGTTGACGCTGACCTTGAAAAAATGGGCAAGATTGCTGAATGTGCTGCATCTCACCGTTCTTTCTGGAACGGTAACGTAAAAAAAGTTTGCACGAATGCAGTAAATTGTGAGCTTCACGCAGCCATTACCACTATAGGCAAAAGCCCTGATGTTACTAAGCTTGGGGCGGCAGCGGCAAAGCTGGAAGCTCTTGAAGGAAAGGAGTTCATGGAATATGCCGATAAATCTGCAAAGCAAAACGCAAAAAAGGCGCGCGCTTATGTTAAAGACATAGCCATTGATGCTATAGAAAAAGAAACGAAAAAAAGCTCGCCTGATATAAGTGTTATAAAAAGCTATGCACGTTTACTTAATGACAATCAGTCACTAAAAAAATTACTTACTCCCGATGACTGGGGCAAAATCAGGGATGCTACCGAAGAAGTAAAGAAAGATAGTATAAAAGAAATAAAAGCGAATCATCCTTTAATCCCTACAACTTACCTGACTGCAATAAGTGAGATACTAACAATGTTCCGCGGTCAGAGCCTTTCTTTTGCGGCGGGGAGGCCATAAGTAAATGGCACATAGTTTTGCACTGGAATATGTAAAGAACTCAAGCCAGCCCCTGCATCTTATAATGGGTAAAGATGAAAGCGGCGCCGATGTTTACCATCTTGTGATGATGGATATGTTCAAGCTGGAAAGCCTCAAGAGGGCAGGCGGAAATATTGACCTTAAGGATTTTTGCATAGTGCTGGTATCCCGCTTCGGCAAGTTCCCCGATGAAGATGCAAAGCGTGAAATGCTTGAAAAATACGGTTTTGATGCTGATAAGCACTTCACAACACACTGAAATTAGCCTATAAACCCCTCATGAAAACAGCATTGATCACCGGCAGCGCAAAGCGCCTTGGCAGGGAAATAGCCCTTAAGCTGGCTGCAGATGGCTGGTCTGTGATTGTTCATTATAATAAAACGCAGCCGGATGCCGAACTGAAAAAAATAGCAAAAGCGCTGGTGCAAGCTGACTTGAGCGAAAGCGCGAATTACTCAAAATTATTTGAGTGCGGCAAAATCGACCTGCTTATCAATAGCGCTTCTGTCTATGAAAAGAAAAGCTTCACTCAAAGCACGGAAGCTGATTTTGACCTCAATATAAACATTCACCTGAAAGCGCCTTATTTTTTAAGCCTGCTTTTTGCAAAACAGGGCGGCAGCCACATAATTAATATTATTGATGCCTTCACCCGCCGCAGCAAAACCATGTTCTTTCCTTATCTTCTTTCCAAAAAAGCTCTGCTTGACCTTAACCGCATGCTTGCAATTGAACTTGCGCCAAATGTCCGCGTGAATGCAATCCTTCCGGGCGTTATGCGTGAGTTTTCAACAAACCTTGATCCTGATTTTCTGGCAAAGCGCAAAGCTCTTATCCCGCAAGGGGATTTTGCATCGGCGGCAGATGTTATAAAAACAATCAAATTCCTGAATGAAACTGATCTTACAGGCCAGGAAATATATGTAGATGCAGGGGAGCAATTAATATGATTATCAAAATTAAAAACCTGCGTGTTAAAACGATTCTTGGCGTTTACGGCTTTGAACGTAAAAAAGAGCGTGAGCTTATCCTGAATCTGGAGGTCACTACCGATGCCTATAAAAAAGGCTCGGATGATTTAAATGATACTCTGGATTATGATTCTGCTATTGTAAAAATGCTGGTGAGTGAAATTAAATCCACACAATATAACCTGATTGAAAAACTGGCCGATCATTTGCTTGAAAAGCTTATACATGTAAAAGGCGTTCAGCATGTAAAGCTTGAGGTCGAAAAGCCTTCATGCATGAAAGGTGTTGATAGCGTAAGCATAGTGCTTGAGTCTAAATAACTTCCAGAAGCTTTGTTTTTAGCAATTCCAGCTCATGCGGCTCACTCATGCGGTGGCCTGAACTTTTAAGCAGATGTACTTCAACATCCTTACTTTTCAGTGCTTCGGCAATTCTTGATGCCGTTTCAAACGGCACATCTTCATCCTGCATACCTTGTAACAGGCGGATAGGGCACGTAAGGTTGATGGTTTTTTGCAATAGCAAATGTTTGCGCCCTTCTTCAATAAGCTTCAGCGTTATCGGGTAAGGTTCTTTATCATCATAGCAATTGGGCATCATTAAAACGCCGTCACGCAGCATTTTATGTCGGCTGAATTCATCCAGCTTTTCCCATATCAGGTCTTGCGTAAAATCAGCCGCCGCTGCAATTCCAACAATCGCTCTAACACGGCTTTTGCGCTTAAGCGCCGCAAGCAGAGCGATCCAACCGCCCATAGAAGAGCCAACTAATATTATTTTGCCGCTGGTAAGTTCATCAATAACCTTAAGCGTATCTTTCAGCCATGTGCCGATTGTGCATTCACGGAAGTCACCGCCGCTTTGCCCGTGGCCCGAATAATCAAAACGCACATAACCAAGGCCAAGTTTTTTGCAAACAGCTTCAAGGTAAACTGCCTTGTTGCCACCCATATCAGACCTGAAACCGCTTAAGAACACAACCGTAGCTCCTTTGCCCTTAAGTTGGTTATAAGCGATGTGGCCTAGTTTTTTCATGCCGCTTTCTGAACTTTTACGCGTTCAATGTTTGCACCGATGCCGCGCAGTTTTTCTTCAACTTTCTCGTAGCCGCGGTCAATATGATAAACGCGGTTAAGCTTGGTCTCACCTTCTGCTGCCAGCGCCGCAAGCACAAGGCTGAAAGAAGCGCGCAGGTCGGTTGCCATAACTTCTGCGCCTTTAAGTTTTTCAACGCCGCTTACTACTGCCGTATGGCCTGTAATTTTAACATCCGCTCCCATGCGCGCCAGTTCAGGAACATGCATGAAA
>CAYVII010000196.1:0-3040 GCA_964451475.1 uncultured Rickettsiales bacterium | reverse complement strand
TAAAATACGGCTGATATCATTGCGGTCTATATGAATGTCCTTGCGCATATCAAGGCCTGAGTCACGTGTAATTTCTTCACAGCCCCCAAATAATGTCTCTGACCTTCTTACCGAAACCATATAAGGCTCCTTGAAATCTTCGGGGTTTTGCCTGTTCTCCAAAATCTCGTGGTTCATTATAATCCGCTCGATCGAGCTAACCCCAAGCATACCAACAACCAGTGAAAGACGTCTTAGTTTTAGCTGGTGATATTCTCTTCTGGCAGCATCAAGTTTAGCCTCGAATTCCTTATATTCTTTGTAATGCATGCTTTTATCAGCCTCATCTTCGGCAAGTTCACCTTGCCTGACCACAACATTCCACGGCTTTTTAGTTTCATGCTCAATGAAAATCTTTACCTGGTCCAGCTCTTTTTCAAGCTGCTGTATACCCACCAGCCTTGCAGGCAGGTTTTTATTTATATCATCCAGCCTTTGCTGCATCACCTCAGGCGGATTACCTGTTGCCATTAGCTGGTACTGCTCATTGAAGCCGATGTATATCTCCTGAGCAATGATATCTATTAGGCGTTCCAGTGCCGGATGCGCGGGATGGCTTTTGCCGAGATCAATACTCACACCCGGAACCATTTTGTTTGAATAATAACTGCGCAACCATGTTTTTATGCGCTCTTTTCTTATTGAGTGCTCATTGTTTGCCTTATCAAGCTCACCCTTTACATATCTTCCTTCAGAGAAAAAGCGCAAACATCGGAAAAAACGCAGGGATGAAACTGTCATGAAATACAGGCAATCTTGTATAACAGGCTCACTCACCCCACGTGGCTCATAGTAAGGAAGCAGCATATACTGGTTGCCAAACTCTGCCTTTAAGCCTTCCAGATCTTCTTTTGAAACGCCTTCCTCTTTAAAATCAAAAGCCGAAACAAGACGGTACGCTTCACCGTTTATTATAAGAGGAGTATTTTTATTAATTCTTCCTTCGTCTTTTAGAACGTCACCCAGCTCGCGGCCCGATCTTTTTTCAAAAGCCGTTCGCCAACCCTCACTATCTGCATTTTTTCCAAAAAAATCCAGCAGGCCTGCATCTATTGCAGCCTGATGCTCCGTGCCTTCGGATCTGTTAAAGATATCCTCAAGCGTATAGCCGGCATATTGGAAGGTTAAAGCCATGATATTATATAATATTTATCACAAAAAATTGCAAGAATAATTAACTTTAGTTAATTAAATATTTGCAGTTAAAATCATACAAAACAATGGCATAATGTTAAACAAGTGGCCGGCTTCTGTTACCCGGCGCCGGCCGGCCGTGCTTCAAACTACTGCTTAGCTACCCTTAGGCAGCAACTGCAGCGTCAACTGAAAAGTTGTCGTTTGAAGCAACGATAGTGTTATCGTTTGCGTTTATAAATGATCTTTTTATGGGAGTGTCTGCCCAGGCAAAAACTGATCCTTTACTGCACTTGTCGAAGCTAACTCGGCCCCCCAAAATTTACCTTGGTAAATTTTGGTGGAGCCGCCGGGTTCTGCCCCCGGGTCCAATATGCCTATTTTAAACAGCGTTTATCACCATAGTCTGTTGCCAGACAGGTTCATTATAGCAAAACTACGGGATTTATGCAAGGTTAGCTGTAATGCGGCAGCATGCGCAGATCATCTGTCACGTGTTTGCGGCATGAGCCATCAATATATGCGCCGTTTTCTATCTGTACAAAAATATGCATTATGTTACCAATTATTTTTGCCGTGCTGGAGCATTTTACAAAGCGCCCCTTTACGTCACCAACAACTTCGCCTTCAATATCAATTTTTTCTGCGCTGATATCACCATAAACAATAGAGCCCGGAAGCAAATGAACGGAAAGGCATTTGATATTACCTTCTACCCTGCCCGCAATTTCAAGAGCGCCTTCACCTTCAACGTCACCGGTAACATGCATTTCTGCAGAGATAATAGAAGGCGTAAGCGGCTTTGTATTAAGCTTGGACGCTTTTTTCCTGCGGACCGCCTCACTCTTTTGCAGCTTTGCCTTAATTTTAGATTTTCTCTTCAGCATTGTTATAATAATATATCAATCTTGCCTTGTTGACAAATTTGACAGGATTGACCGCAAGGCCGTTGATACGCACTTCGTAGTGAAGGTGGTCACCGGTTGAACGGCCGGTTGAGCCCTGAATTCCCACAGTATCGCCACGCTTTAGTTTTTGCCCCTTATAGGCAATAGTTTTTTTCAAGTGACCGTAACGAGTGGAAAGACCAAAACCGTGGTTGATCTCAACCATATTTCCATAGCCGTTCTGCCAGCCTGAAAATGTTACGGTACCGGGCGCGGTAGCGAATGCTTTTGCATCTGTTTTGCCTGCAAAATCTATACCGTAGTGCATTGAGTAGCTATTATTGAACGGATCGTTACGAACACCAAAACCGCTGGTTATCCTTGCTTCGCCTATCGGGTAAGCAAGAGGCATTGCGGTCATGATACGTTCAAGCTCATATAGATATTTCAACTGGCTGAAAAACTCACCAGTTGTGTACATTTTGCGGTTTTCCTGTGTATTTTCTATATCCACGGGAATGAACGGGCCGCCCATTGCATCTGTAGGGGTTTTACGGCCTGTAAGTTTAGCGTAGTTCAGGCCAACAGATTTAAGTACAGTTTCAATTGCATTGATACGGTTAAGCGCGCGAACCTGCAAACTTGCAAGTAGCTCATTGCGGCGGATCTCAAGCTCAGAGACCTTATCACCGCCTGAATTTGGCGGCACTTTGTAATCTAGAAAGCGGCTGTTGTTGTAGATAATAAAATTATCGTACTTATGCAGGGCTTTTAGGTATTCCTCCAGCATAAGTATATCATTCTCAAGTACTTCCACACGGCTTTGAACGTCAAGCTGCGTAGTCGGGCTGGTCTCTTTTGAAACCACTATTTTGTACTTTTCTGATGGAGAGATATATTTTCCGGCAAAAAAAGCTATTAAACACAAAAAAGATAGCCAGAGCAAAAGATATAAGAACCTGGTTCCCCTTAGTTAGTTT
>CAYVII010000195.1:0-3058 GCA_964451475.1 uncultured Rickettsiales bacterium | reverse complement strand
GCGGGCGGCATGGGAAAACGCCTGCGCCCGATAACTGAGAATATTCCAAAACCGCTAGTGCCCGTTGGCGGTAAGCCGATACTTGAAACTATCATGTGCCGCCTTGTAAAACAGGGTTTTACTAACATTTGCCTTTCCGTGAATTACAAAGCGGAAATGATAAAAGAATATTTTGGCTGCGGCCGCGAATTTGGCGTTAGCATAAATTACGTGGAAGAGGAAAAGCAGCTGGGAACCGCAGGTTCACTTGGCCTTATTGAACAGCAGTTCAATGAACCGATGATTGTGATGAACAGCGACCTGCTTACAAAAGTTGACCTTAAACAGATGCTGGACTTCCATGTGAATTCAGGCTCAATTGCCACAATGGGCGTGCGTAAGCATAGTTATGATGTTCCGTTCGGCGTGGTGGATATTGAGAATAATGTAATTAAAAATATTGTTGAAAAACCAACCCAGTACTTTTTTGTAAATGCCGGTATGTATATTTTAGAGCCTGCTGCGCTAAGCCACGTAAACAGGAACGAGTATCTGGACATGCCTTCGCTATTCACAAGGCTGGCACAGGAAGGACATTTGACATCAGCCTTTATGGTACATGAGTACTGGCTTGATATTGGCCGCTCCGACGAGCTTGAAAAAGCCGATGATTGTGATGAACAGCGACCTGCTTACAAAAGTTGACCTTAAACAGATGCTGGACTTCCATGTGAATTCAGGCTCAATTGCCACAATGGGCGTGCGTAAGCATAGTTATGATGTTCCGTTCGGCGTGGTGGATATTGAGAATAATGTAATTAAAAATATTGTTGAAAAACCAACCCAGTACTTTTTTGTAAATGCCGGTATGTATATTTTAGAGCCTGCTGCGCTAAGCCACGTAAACAGGAACGAGTATCTGGACATGCCTTCGCTATTCACAAGGCTGGCACAGGAAGGACATTTGACATCAGCCTTTATGGTACATGAGTACTGGCTTGATATTGGCCGCTCCGACGAGCTTGAAAAAGCCGAGAAAGAATTCTCTGAACATTTCGCGTAAGGGAAAATATGGGCTTTGTTGGAAAAGACTCGGTATACATCATCGCGGAAGCGGGTGATAACCACAACGGCAACATAGAAATGGCGCACGAACTGGTTGATCTTGCTAAAAAAGCAAATGCCGATGCCGTAAAATTCCAGACTTTCTGCACTGATCTTGTAACCCACCCATCGGCAATACAGGCAAATTACCAGATGCAAAATACCGGCACCGAAGTTTCACAAATGGATATGATCCGCGCGCTGGAAATGCCGCAAAGCGCTTTTGCCGAACTTAAAAAACACGCTGACCAGATAGGTATAGATTTTATCTCAACCCCGTTTGATGCGGTCTCTGCCAAAACACTGGCCGAGCTTAAAATGCGCTGCATGAAAGTTTCATCGGGCGACCTGGTGAACTACCCGCTGCTTAAGCAGATAGCATCTTTCAAAATGCCTGTGATTCTTTCTTCAGGCATGGCCGAGCTGGATGAGATTGATTTTGGCGTGCAGGCACTAAAACGCCACGGCGTTAAGCAAATTGGCCTGCTGCACTGCGTAAGCAATTATCCTGCAGCGGCAGCTGATTGCAATATGCGCGCAATTCAAACTCTGGCCGCGCGTTACCCTGATGTGGTGATTGGCTGGTCAGACCATACGCTAGGCAACACAACGGCTATAATGGCGGTTTCATACGGCGCGCGCATAATTGAAAAACATTACACGCTGGATAAAAACCTGCCCGGCCCTGATCATGCCGCATCTGCATCATCTGAAGAAATTATTGATTATGTAAGGGCGATACGTGAGGCAGAGGCCGCACTGGGTGACGGCAAAAAACGCATTATGCCCTCAGAAGCCAATACGGCTGAAGTTGCCAAACGCTCTTTATTTGCAGGGCGTGATATCAAAGCGGGCGAGAAGGTGCAGTTTGAAGACTTAGTGCCGCTAAGGCCGGGCGGCGGGATATCTCCGCGCTATGCCGAAGATGTGGCGGGAACAACGGCAAAGCAGGATATTGCAAAGAATGAACTGTTTGATTGGAATAAGCTTGAAAAAGCAAAGAATAAAAAGACAGGTTCATAAATGGCAGAAAAACTTAAAATTGCCGTTTTTACCTCTACACGCGCCGAATACGGCCTGTTCAGGCCATTGCTGAAATTGCTGCAGGAAGATGAGGCAACCGAGCTGCAACTGCTTGTTGCCGGTGCGCATTTATCAGAACGTTTTGGCTATACAAAAACCAGCATTGTGGAAGATAAATTCCATATTACGGCCGAGTTCGATTTTCTGGAAGAGCCGGACGGCGAAGACCATTTAACACGCTCTCTGGCAAGGCTGCAGCACGGCCTTGGCAAATGGCTGTTTGAGAACAAGCCCGATTGGCTGGTAGTACTGGGTGATAGGTTTGAGCTGCTGGCAGTTGCATCGGCTGCATTGCTGACACAAAC
This sequence comes from uncultured Rickettsiales bacterium, assembly GCA_964451475.1. Taxonomy (GTDB): domain Bacteria; phylum Pseudomonadota; class Alphaproteobacteria; order Rickettsiales; family 21-14-0-20-44-7; genus CAYVII01. The sequence continues at coordinate 587 of CAYVII010000195.1, read as the reverse complement.
GCCTCTGGCGCATATTTCAGGCGGCGATGTTACGGAAGGCGCGCTGGATAATCAGGTGCGCCACGCGGTAACTAAAATGGCGCACGCTCATTTCCCCGCAACCGAAGCGGCAAAAAATATGCTGCTTGCATTAAATGAAGACCCAGCGCGTATTTGCCTGAGCGGTGAACCCGGTCTGGATCAGCTAAAGACCATGGACTATGTGCCAAAAGATGAGCTGTTCATGCAGCTTGGGCTGGATGTGAATAAGCCCACCGCAATAGTTACCTTCCACCCCGATACTTTAACAAAATCCATCAATGCCGATTTTGTTAAAAAAGTTATGGCAGATCTTACCGCGCAAAATTTTCAGGTAATGGCTACAGGCTCTAATTTTGATGAAGGCGGTGACGCCATAAACAAAGCCCTGCAGGAAGTAGTGCTGGATAATAAAGACGTAAAATTCATGATGAGCCTTGGCCAACGCCGTTACTATTCAATGCTGCGCCATGTTGTGCTAATGGTTGGCAATTCTTCTAGCGGAATAGCCGAGGCGCAGTCTTTTGAGCTGCCTGTAATAAATGTGGGCAGCCGCCAGCAGGGCAGGC
>CAYVII010000194.1:0-3080 GCA_964451475.1 uncultured Rickettsiales bacterium | reverse complement strand
CAGGCAATGGCAGCGCGAAGGCGGTGGAGGCGGTGAAATATCTATCATGAAGGGTAAGGTGTTTGAAAAGGTTGGCGTTAATATCTCAACCGTATGGGGAGAGTTCTCTCCCGAGTTCCGCAAGCAGATACCGGGCGCTGAAGCTGACCCTAAATTCTTTGCCACTGGTGTTTCGCTGGTTGCGCACATGGCAAGCCCTCTTGTTCCCGCGGTGCATATGAACACGCGCTTTATTGTAACTACAAAGCACTGGTTTGGCGGCGGGTCTGACTTGAACCCCATGTACCCCGATACTGCAGATACTAACGCATTCCATTCTGCCTTTGCAGAAGTGTGCAATGCATACGACCCCGAATATTATCCCAAATTCAGCAAGTGGTGTGACGAGTATTTTTACATTCCCCACCGCGGTGAAGCACGCGGAGTTGGCGGCATATTCTATGATTATTTAGATAGCGGCGATTGGGAAAAAGATTTTGCCTTTACGCAGGATGTGGGCAAGGCGTTCAACCAGATATACCCTGAGCTTGTCATGAAGAACAAAGACAAGCCATGGACAGAAGAACAGCGCGAGCATCAACTGCGTAAACGCGGGCGTTATGCCGAGTTTAACCTTGTTTATGACCGCGGAACAAAATTTGGCCTTATGACGGGCGGCAATACGGATGCTATCCTTATGTCGCTTCCGCCTGTGGCAAAGTGGGATTAGATGAGCCTTAAAAAACCAATCACTTTAATCGGCCTCATGGGCGCAGGTAAAACCACGGTAGGTATTTATCTTGCGCGTACGCTGGCGGTAGATTTCGTTGATTCCGACCGCGTTATAGAAGAGCGGGCGGGAATTTCTATCCCTGAAATATTCCAGCGTGACGGTGAAGAGTTTTTCCGCAAGGTTGAGGCGCGCACTATCATAGAGATCCTTTCGCAGGGCAAGCCGCTTGTGCTTGCAACAGGCGGCGGCGCATTTATGAATGCGGAAGCGCGCGCGGCCATAAAAGAATATTCAACATCCGTATGGCTTAACGCAAAGCTTGATACACTGGTTGAGCGTGTTGAGCACAACAATAGCCGCCCTTTGCTTAACGGCATAAATAAGCGCGAAAAGCTGCAAAGTCTTATTGCAGAGCGCTATCCGGTATACGCTCAGGCCGATATTGTTGTTGACACCGATAGCAATTCCCGCACCATTATTACCAATAAAATACTTGAGGAACTAGATAAGTGGAAAAGTTAAGAGTTGAGCTTGCAGAGCGCAGTTACGATATCCTGATCGGTGAGAATTTACTTGCCGAGCTGCCAAAGCACCTGCCGCAAAAAAAGACACTGATAATTACAGATGAAAACGTAAATACCTTCCACCGCGCAAAACTTGAAGAGGCGCTTAAAGGTATAGATTACAAGATCAAAACCCTGCCTGCGGGCGAAAGCACCAAAAGTTTTGAAAATCTGGAAGTGGTGTGTGACTGGCTGCTTAAGAACAAGCCTGACCGTAAAACAACCATAATTGCCTTTGGTGGCGGTGTTATTGGTGACCTTGTTGGTTTTGCGGCAAGTATAGTGCTTCGCGGTATCAATTTCATTCAGGTGCCGACCACATTGCTTTCACAGGTAGACAGCTCGGTTGGCGGCAAAACTGCTATCAACTCAAAATACGGCAAGAACCTTGTTGGCGCGTTTTACCAGCCAAAGCTTGTACTTGCAGATATCGGCCTTCTTAAAACACTTCCTAGGCGTGAGTTCATGTCAGGTTATGCCGAAGTGGTGAAATACGGTCTTATCAACCAGCCTGAATTCTTTGAATGGCTGGACGGCAATAAGCTTGATGATAAAGCGAACCTTACAAAGGCAATACGCAAATCGTGTGAATTTAAGGCTGATATAGTGTCTAAAGATGAGCGTGAGGGCGGTATACGTGCACTGCTTAACCTTGGCCATACATTTGGCCATGCGTTTGAGGCAGAGACGGGTTTTTCAGATAAACTCCTGCATGGTGAAGCGGTTGCGCTTGGTATTGTCTGTGCCTTCAAATTCTCGGAAAAACTTGGTCTTGGCGCTGATGCCGAAAAAGTTATCGCGCATTTTAAAAAGGTGGGGCTTCCCACTAACCCGCATGATTACCTTCCTGAGTGGAATATTGACAGGCTGGTTGACCATATGCGCTCTGATAAAAAGAATGCGGATGAAAAAATAGTATTCATTCTTGCCCGCGGTATAGGCCGGTCATTTATAAGCCATGATGTTACCGAGAAGCAGCTTAGGGAATTTTTAGGTTCAGTTTAATGGAACTGTTATTGCTTATATCTGTTGCCATACTTGCTTTTTGCCTTGGCTACCGGACGCGTAAATTACTTGATGATAAAAGAAACGCCGAGGCAAGTACCATAGAAGAGCTTCGCGGCGCTATTGAGCAACATCATGAAGAGGGCGCGGTAGTGAAGGATGACCGTGACATGCTGGGCAGTATCCTTGATCTTTCGCAGGTAGAGGTTGGTGATATTATGGTGCACAGGCGTGATATGACATCGCTCAACATTAGTGATGCAACACCTATAGTCATTAATGCCGCCATAGAATCAGAGCATACGCGCATACCTATATGGGAAGATGACCCTGAAAACATAATAGGCATACTTCATACTAAAGATGTTCTGAAAATTGACCGTACGAAGGCAACGCGTGAGCAGCTGAAAGCACTTCTTAAAGAGGCGGTGTTCATACCTGAGACCACAAGTCTTAAAGACCAGCTTGAGAATTTCCGCGTAAAGCGCAGCCACATAGGTATGGTGGTTGATGAGTACGGCTCACTTATGGGACTGGTTACGCTTGAAGATATTCTGGAAGAGATAGTAGGGCAGATCGATGACGAGCATGATAAGGTTATACGCGGCATAAAACGCCAGAAAGACGGCAGCTATATTGTGCGCGGTAACCTTAATATACGTGATCTTAACCGTGAGATGGACTGGCAACTGCCGATAGATGATTACGCAAATACAATTGCGGGCCTTGTAATTAAAATTGCCGAAAATATCCCCGAGATAGGTGAGAAATTCCAGTTTAAAGAATTTGAATTCACTGTT
>CAYVII010000193.1:0-3102 GCA_964451475.1 uncultured Rickettsiales bacterium | reverse complement strand
ACCGCCGCGGCCATTTGGCGCTGGATCAGAACCGCGCATGGTGCGTGCCCGAAAAGCTGGACGAGGATAAAATGCAGGAAGCCGCAAAGCTGCTTTTGGGCAAACATGATTTCACATCTTTCCGCAGCACCGATTGCCAAAGCAAAAGCCCGGTAAAAACACTGGATTTTCTGGAAGTAAAAAGAAACGGCGATGAAATAGATATCAGCTGCAACGCCGTAAGCTTCCTGCACCATCAGGTACGCAACATGGTAGGCAGCTTAAAACTGGTTGGCACAGGCAAATGGCAGGTTGCAGATATTCAAAAAGCACTGGACGCAAAAGACCGCCGCGCCGCCGGCCCCACCGCTCCCGCACAAGGCCTATATTTCGTGAAGGTGGAGTATTGATGCGTAAAATTATTTTTGCGCTAATGATTTTATTATCTGCTACAGCAGCGCAAGCGGCGGGAACTGACTGGCAGGCAATTTTAAAAAATGTTCTTTCAACGCAAACGGGGCAGGGTGGTGCAGCGCAATCATCATTAAGCAACACGCAAATAATTGCGGGGCTGAAGGAAGCGCTGAATGTAAGCAGCAAGCAGGTGGTGGCGCAGCTTGGCAAAACAGGCGGGTTTAACCTTGATCCGCAAATCCACATCCCGCTGCCAAACCAGCTGAAAAAATTAGATAGCGGCCTGAAAATTATCGGCTACGGGCATTTGACCGCAGACCTGGAAGAGCGCATGAACAAAGCCGCCGAACTTGCAACCCCAAAGGCAAAACAGCTTTTCATCAACTCCATTTCTAAGATGACATTTGCCGATGCGCGTGAAATTCTGACAGGCGGTAAACAGGATGCCGCAACGCAGTATTTACGCAAGACCATGGGTGTAAAACTGGAGGGCGAGATGCAGCCGATAATTGCAAATACGCTAAAAGAGTCAGGCGCTATCAAAAGCTTTGACGCCGCAACCGGCAAGTACGGCAAACTACCAATGGCCGCAAATTTAAAGGCAGACCTTAACAACTACGTGGCCGCAAAAGCCATGGACGGAATATTTTATTATATAGCCAAAGAAGAGATAGCCATCCGCCAAAACCCTGCAAAAAGGACTTCTGAGATATTACGTAAAGTGTTTGGATCTGTAAGATAATAGCTAAAACAATAACTTGTTATTAAATGACTACTAATTTAGTAGCATTAAAACTTGCCTTTCTGGTTAATTTTATGTAATAAATGCGGCCAGTTAATTACGGTGCCGGAATATTTGTGTCTAATAAAAAAACTCCATTTGCAATAAGGGTGAACCAGCCGCGCGTTCTGCGTGAGCAGTTTGAGCATGACGCAGAACTTTTGCGCCGGCACGCAGACTGGATGAGGGAAAGAAAAGAGCGCGGCCTTTACCTGAATGAAGATCAGGCAGGGCTCTTTTATAAAAAAGCCGATGCAATGACAGAGAAAGACCCCGAAAAACTCTGGCGACAGAATTTTGCGGTTGAGCCGCCGGGCTTTGGTAAAGGTGTTGTTATCGCCGATGTTGTTAAAGCTTTGTACGATGGCAAAAGGGTGTTTGTATTAACAGCCCCAAACCAGACGCTTTTAAAAAAGAACGCAGATGTAATAGAAGAACGCTGGCCGGAAATATATCACCACAAGCTGAACAAAAAAGCGCTGGCCTATTATAGCGGTTCAAAAAAGCAGCGTATAACGCCAGATACAAAAATAATTATGGCAACCCCTGCCATGAAAAGGCAGCTGATCGCAAAAGGTATACTTGTTCCTGACGTAACAACAGTGCTACTGCCCGATGAACTGCACGAGGAAATGACCGATAACCGCGGTGGCTCGTATGAAGAGTTTTTTGAGGCAGAATCTTTTATATTCGGCCTTACGGCAACCGATGCATACTCAGAGACCAAAACGGTAAGTAACGCGTTCTTTAACGGCCGCCCGCCACTGCACCGCATGCCAATAAGGGAAGCAGTGGAGAAAGGTTATACATGCCCGTTCGGCTTCAGCATCAAAGACGTGGATGCAAAGGTGAATGAAGAGAAAATAAGGCGTGAAGCGCAGGAAAAACACCCTGATTACGGCAAAGCGCAACTGGCACGCATAGTAAGGCTTGAGGTTGCAAAGGCCAGCATGCACGCGCGCATACATATGGATGCCGCGCACTATGCCGCCGACGTTAATCCGTACACGGGTGAAAAAGTTTTCGGCAAACCAAAATTCGCGTTTTTCCAGAGCATCAAATGGGCAGAAAGATCTGTAGATGTGTATAACGAGATGTACGGCGAAGGCACTGCCGCCGTTTACCACTCGGAAATGACACAACATCAGCGTGATGACATAGAAAAAAGATTCAGAAAAGGTGAGATAAAGGTCTTATGCAGCGTCAGATGCCTTTCACGCGGTATTGATATTAAAGACCTTGCCCATCTTTCAATTGTAAGCAACACAACTTCGGCACTGCTGCTGATACAAGAGCTGGGGCGCATATTCCGTATGAACCCTGCCGATCTGTTCAAGTTCTCATACGCGCTTCAATATGTTGATACTAAAAACCACCCAAGCACGGTGCTGCTGACGGAAGCTCTGGAGTCACTTGGCGTGGTAAGTAAGGAATCTGAGCTGGGTAAAAGAAAGATAATGGGTGAAGCAATTGATGTTTCTGCCATCAAAGATACCGAGCCTTACCCGTACAGGGTTTATTTTACAAAGCATGACCTTGCCGCAATTACAAGGCTTGCCAATTACCGCCGCGGTAATAATAACTTCCTTCTGCCCAAACCGCCTGTGCCGGAATACAGCCTGCCTATATTCTATTCCCTTGCCGATGTTATATATCTTCTGAAAAAAACCGAAGGCGCGGCAAAAGATAAAAAAACGCGCATCCATGCCGCAAAACTATTTGAGGAAATGGAACGCGAGCTTAAGGCATCGGGCAAACCGATAGATGAAATATTCACGACAAGAATGGGCATTCAAGTTCTTTTTGCAGGGACTGAGATCGGCAACGTCCTGCATGTGAACATAGTGCAGTTTGCAAAACAGATGGGGCTTAACGAGCGTACATTCGGATATAACTCAGACATCAATACATGGCTGATGCGCTTTTAC
>CAYVII010000192.1:0-3106 GCA_964451475.1 uncultured Rickettsiales bacterium | reverse complement strand
GTTGTAACAGTGGGTAATACCATCAGGTGATGCAGGGTTCCATAAGTAAACCTGATGTTTCATTACCTCGCGACGGTAACCCGATGTTATTTCATAGTTCTCAAGCTTAATATCATGCACGAACAGGGAGTCTTCCCAGAATAAAAGGTTAGGGATAACGATACCCACACCTTTACCGGAACCGGTAGGAGCAAATAAAAGACAGTGCTGGAAGCCCGGAGCTACTAAATAACCCCTTGTATCGCGTCCGATAATAAGACCTTTTTTAGAGCGTAATTGCGCGGCTCTGATCTCTTTTTCACCAGCCCATTTAGCGTCACCGTGCAGTTTTTCTTCTTTGCCGAAAGGGCGGAAGTCAGAAATAGGCGCACGTAACGCGAATATTATAAAGCCCCACACAACCAGCGGCGCAAAGGTGGAAACAAGCAGTTTCATTGCAAAATCTTTATCTAAAGCTTTAGAATTCTGCTCGACCGCTGTATCAATTGCCGCTTCAACCTGTTTTACATAATCTCTTTTTTGTTGGTCTGTGTATGCAGGGTTATTTACTACGTCGCTGATGCTTTGCGCATAATAGTTATTTAGCTGTTCACGGTATGAGTCCCTGTCTTCCGTGCCTTTTACAAGAGCCTTCCAGCCTTTGCCGTATAGTATTTTATATATGCTATATTCTGCGCTGAAACGTTTTTCTTTTTTCGGGACGCTTACGCCATGCCAGTAACCGAATACTATACCCGCGGTGTAAAGTGAGGCAAAAATAACGAAACCGATAAGAACTATATAGATCATCCAGTTCCTGAGGAAATTTACAATATCCTCAATTCCTGCCGCCATTCTTTTACTGGTTTCCATACGCCCCTTAGACCCTGTCGCTGAAATATACTTCTGAAACGTAACGCTGTCCTCCTGCGCCCCGCTTAAGTTGTATCACAACGTTAATTATGCTGTGAATATACTCCGATATCTGTGCGCGTTCAAGCGCAAGACCGGCTTGCATCACCATAAGTATCAATTGTTCAAAGGCTAGTCGCGGAGAATCCGCATGCAGGGTAGAAATAGAGCCAGGGTGCCCCGTATTTACAGCACGTAAATATGAGAAAGCCTCTTTACCGCGAAGCTCTCCCACAATAATACGGTCGGGACGAAGTCGCAGGCATGCTTCAATAAGATCCTGCGTGGAAACTTGTGCACGGCCCTGTCCGCCGCGGCTTGCAACAAGATGTACTTTGTTAGGGTGCCATTTTAGGTCAATTTCGCGTGCGTCTTCAGCCGTTATGAGGCGTTCGCTATGAGGTATTTCTTTAAGCGCCGCATTCATGAATGTGGTTTTACCGGTAGAAGTACCGCCGCTTATTATTATGTTCTTACGGCCTCTTACCGCCGTTGCAATGAACTGCCTTATCTCACCTTTGTCCAGTAGTTCAGAAAGTACTTTATTGAGCCTGTCTTCCTGTTCTTCCGAAACTGTACTCTGGAATGCGCCGATTGCTTCATAGTCGGCAAGGTCCATATTCAAAATGGTTTGCTTACGTATAGACATCACCACGCTGTTTGGCTCGCATGCAGGCGGAAAGATAACCTGAATACGGTAGCCCTGCGGCAGGGTGGCAGAAAGTATCGGCTTTTCCTCTGATATCATTTGTTCCGTGCTTTGCGCAACAAGTCGGCCAAGTGCTTTCAGGTGGTTAAGGTCAAATTCCGGCAAATGCTCACGGTGCATCTCACCTTTTATCTCTACCCATGCCTCACCGGGCTGGTTGATGGAAATTTCCGAAACATTAGGTAAGGCAAATATCCTTTCAAGCGGCTGCAAATATGTTTCAAGAGCTTTTATGCTCATATCAGAACGGCCTTATTGAATTATTTTCAAAGAATTCGCTGCTAAACCACTAGGGAATACTAGGTCACGGTTAACAAACACGTTTATCCTTGTACCCTGATCAATTGTAATCGTGGGTTTAAGGTTAAGGAAGCCTTCAACAAGTTTATTACCCGCTGCGCCAAACAGGTCAACTGCCTCGCGGCCTGCTTCCTGAGTTGCAGTGGTAGTACGCGTACGGCTGCCATCTGTGTTTGTAGTTTCTGTCTGCGTGCTCGGGTCAAGCTGGTCTGTACCGTAACCAACAGCAATGTTGATTGCCGAAACAAGGAAAGCACTTGCGAATATTTCCAGATATTTATTGTCAACTTCACCGCCAACGCCTGCTGTACCAAGCTGATCGGTACCGGGTGAACGTAGCATGATATCAATTCCATCCGGACGTATCACACGGCTCCAGATCACGTTTACGCGTTTGTTACCGCGAATGATGAAGCTGTTATAAGTACCAACAAGGCGTGAACCTTTCGGGATAAGTATAGCACGGCCTGCCTCTGCATAAATATCACGGCTTACTACAGCGCGGATCATGCCGGGAATATCTGTATTGATAGGTGTTTCAAGCACTGCATCAATGATCTTGCCCTGAGTTATAAGTCTGCTTGTATCACCAAGTTTACGTGCGGTTGCAAAAGGAGTATCTTTTTGATTATAGAATGTATCGGCAAAGCCGATGTTAGGGTCATTATCATTAACCTCGGCAACGCCGCCGCTTGGTTTTACTGCAACGCCGCCACCGCCGCCGCCGCCAAGAAGGCCACCGCTACCGCTATTTATAAGCATTTCAGATTGCATACGCGCTTTTGCCTGAGCTTTTTCTTCAGGCGTGATCTCAATTTCAGTAGATGCGTCAGGATCTTCTTCGATCTCAGGCTTCACCGGTGCAGGTGGCGGAGCGGGTGGAAGAGGAGGCACTGTAAGGCCTGAGCTGTCAATAGGTTTAACCTGAGAGATATATACTTCGTCTGTTTTTTGCGGCACGATTTCCGGTTCAGGGTCACCCATCAGGGCATATACAATGGCACCTACTATAAGTACGAAAACACCTATGAAAACGAAGTTCTTACCGGGCTTTGCAGCTACGGCAGGAGCCTGCCTTTTTGTATAGGCTTCCTCCGGAGTCTGGTAGTTTTCCGTTTCCGTAGAGTTGGTATTATTGTTTAAATTGTCTGCCATGGTCTAATATCCAGCCGGTTTACTTTCATTGTACACATATACAGTTTCTTA
>CAYVII010000191.1:0-3107 GCA_964451475.1 uncultured Rickettsiales bacterium | reverse complement strand
AAAACCATGTTCTCCGCAAAGCTCAAGAAAAGTTTTTATATTACCTTTTTCATCAGCAGGGGCATGCATCGCAGTAAGTTCTGTAAGCCTTAAAAATAAAGCACCCATAGTATTAGGGTAATAACCGCCGCTATTACTAATTGTCATCAGTGCATTTAGCTCTTTATAATTCTGCAAAGGCCCACTGAACCTGATTGCATTCAGTATTTTTTCTTTAAGCAGCTCACGGCTGTCTTTAGTCAGGTCTTGTGCATATATCAAAACCTGAGCCCCGTCTCTTTCAACTATGATTGGCGTTCCGGGTTCATAATAAACACGCCCGGTATTTATCATCCAGTTAACTAAATGCGGTTGCGGGTTTTTCCACTCCCCATAAAATTGCTTCCACTTAGTATTAAATTCCCGCCACCCTTCGGAGTCCCTTGGCGCTGAGTGCTTCATATGATGTGCCACAATATACCCGCGCCACCGGTGCAACGGTATATCTTCCGGCACCTCAAGCGGCGGAATATGAAATGGTGGCGGCATATCTTCCGCACGGAGTATTTTTCGCTTTCCTGACATATATTAATCTTTGTTTACCTTGTAAGGTAAGCAGGCAGGCAATTACAAGCAGGAAAGACCGGTTTTCCAAAAAATTTAAAAGCTAAGTTATTGTATTCTAGTAAACGCGCTTTTTGTTTGGTACTACTTCGCATTCATCTGTCAGCGTGTACATATGTACAGGACGGTAATCAATAGTATGTTTACCTTTCTCATCCAGCCAGCAGATAGTGTGTTTCTGCCAGTTTGCATCATCACGTTCAGGGAAATCTTCATGTGCGTGTGCGCCGCGTGATTCTTTGCGGTTCTCGGCAGAAACAATTGTAATAAGCGCTTGGTCACGCAAATTATCAAGTTCCAGAGTTTCCATAAGGTCAGAGTTCCAAACAAGGCCGCGGTCTTTGATACCTACATTTTCAAATGAAGCATGAACATTCTGCATTTTTGCCACGCCTTCTTTCAGGCTGTCGGAAGTGCGGAATACCGCCGCATGGTTTTGCATTGTTTTCTGCATCTCATTACGGATCTCCGCAGTTGAGCTTGAACCTTTGCTGAAGCGAAGTTTATCAAACCTGCCAAGCGCTTTATCGGTAGCTGCTTTAGGAAGTTCTTTGTTCTTTTCGTTCGGCTTAACAAGTTCTTTTGCTTTTATCGCAGCTGCACGGCCAAATACAACAAGGTCAAGAAGTGAGTTAGAGCCAAGGCGGTTTGCGCCATGGACAGATACGCACGCCGCTTCACCGATCGCCATAAGTCCGGGCACTTCAACGTCAACATTAGTACCGTTCTTGGTCATTACCTGACCATGGTAGTTAGTAGGAACGCCGCCCATATTATAGTGAACAGTTGGAAGGATAGGGATAGGCTGTTTTGTAACATCAACGCCCGCAAATATTTTTGCAGATTCTGAAATGCCGGGCAAACGCTTATGCAGAATTTCAGGGTCTAGGTGGTCAAGGTGAAGGAAGATGTGGTCTTTATGTTCACCTACGCCGCGGCCTTCACGAATTTCCATCGTGATAGCGCGTGATACAACGTCACGTGATGCAAGGTCTTTCGCAGAAGGTGCATAACGTTCCATGAAACGCTCACCGTTAGAATTCACAAGGTAACCGCCTTCACCGCGCGCGCCTTCAGTAATAAGGCAGCCTGAGCCGTAAATGCCCGTAGGGTGGAATTGTACGAACTCCATATCTTCCATCGGCACACCGGCGCGGATAGCCATACCGCCGCCGTCACCCGTACAAGTATGCGCGGAAGTAGCGCTGAAATATGCACGGCCATAACCGCCGGTAGCCAACACGGTTTGTTTTGCATTGAAACGGTGGATAGTTCCGTCTTCAAGGCACCATGCAATAACGCCCTGGCATTCGCCTGCATCATTCATGATTAAATCAATGGCAAAATATTCAATAAAGAATTTCGCGTTATGTTTAAGTGATTGTTGGTAAAGCGTATGCAAAATTGCGTGGCCGGTACGGTCAGCCGCAGCGCATGTGCGCTGTGCAATACCCGCGCCGTAATTGGTTGTCATACCGCCAAACGGGCGTTGGTAGATTTTACCCTGTTCGGTACGTGAAAAAGGCACGCCGTAATGCTCAAGCTCAATAATTGCTGCTGGTGCATTCTGGCACATATATTGGATAGCATCCTGGTCACCCAGCCAGTCAGAGCCCTTAATAGTGTCATACATGTGGAAGCGCCAGTCATCTTCGCCCATATTGCCAAGCGCTGCCGATATACCGCCCTGAGCTGCGACTGTGTGCGAACGCGTAGGGAAAACCTTTGTAATACAAGCGGTTTTTAGTCCTGCCGCAGCCATTCCCAGCGTAGCTCTAAGGCCTGCGCCGCCGGCACCGACAACAACGATATCATATTCATGGTCAACAATATTATAGCTCATAATAATTCCTTAGCTTGGTATTTTGGGCGTCAATATATGTCTTTAGAGCTAAATGTGAAGATAGAATATGTGCGAACCATTTGCAATTAGCGGTAATCATTACTAATTCTTAAGGTTTTTTTGCTAATCTTAGCTCATGGTAGAAACAGGAGCTAACCTTCTACCGAAACCGCCTGCTAAAATTACCGGATGAATTTTCATCTGCAAAAAAGTTTGTTACAAAAAAATTTGTAACGAATTTTTTTTCATTTGTCTAAAAATAATTGCAGTGAGATTTGTCAAAAAAGTTTTTCAGAAAAAAATTTACGGAAAATATTTTTGAAAATTCTTTGCGAAATAAAATTCAGGAAAAAAATTTATACTGTGCGTGACGGAGTATCATCACCGAAATTATTTACAACCAATGTTGGTTTTGTTCCGCCAGTCTTTCCTTCCATTGCTTTTTTCACTTCAGCAACATAAGCACTAAGTGCACTATCAAGATCTTTATATTCAGCCGTAACTTTTCCTTCGCGGGAAATGAAAACACCTTCGCGCAGGTTTTCCGCGCCGGCTTTTTTTACCATGGCGTCAAAATCTTTGCCGTCACCGTTATTGCTTCCCGTCCCTACCATGAGCTAAGATTAGCAAAAAAACCTTAAGAATTAGTAATGATTACCGC
>CAYVII010000190.1:0-3115 GCA_964451475.1 uncultured Rickettsiales bacterium | reverse complement strand
AGCCGACAAGCAATATTTTCATTACTTTTTCGCAGTTTTGCGTTTTACAGCAGGCCTTTCCGCAGCTTCAGAATCTTCAGATGCGGTTTCTTCAGGTTTATTATTGCAGTTAAGCTTGCCTTCCAGTTTAGCAATACGCTCTTCAAGCTGTGCAACCGTAAGCTTGTACGCTTCAATTTCCTGTTTAGTGACAATATCCATACCTTTAACTAGAGTAGTGGTTTGCTCTGCAACCCATCTGCTAACCTGTCTTTGGAAACCGCCCATTGCGGTCATTGTGCTGTTGCCGAATTTAGCCAGATCATCCAGAAATTTATATTCTGCCATATTTTATTACCTATGTATTTTTACTATCAATAATTGATGTAATAATCATAATCAGCAAACACTAAAACGCAAGGATAAGAAATGCTTGAATACCCCAACATAGACCCTATTGCCCTGCAACTTGGCCCACTTGCAATACGCTGGTATTCACTTGCATATATTATTGGCATAGTCGGCGGCTGGTGGCTTATTGGCAAAATGAACAAGCGCGCAAATATCATGACAAAAGACCAATATGACAGTCTGATGACCTACGGAATACTTGGCATCATACTTGGCGGCAGACTTGGCTATGTACTGTTTTATAACTTTGGCCACTTTCTTAAAAATCCGCACGAGATTTTAATGGTATGGCAGGGAGGCATGAGCTTCCATGGCGGAATGCTCGGCACAATTGCGGCAATAGCAATATTTACCCGCCGCAACAACATCAGCTTTTTTAAAGTGATGGATATGATGGCAGCCGTTGCCCCGATAGGCATATTCCTTGGCCGACTTGCAAATTTTATAAACGGCGAACTTTATGGCCGCGTAACAACTTCACAATTCGGCATGGTATTCCCGCATAGCGGAGATGGCCTGGCACGCTACCCAAGCCAGCTGCTTGAAGCCTTCCTTGAAGGCCTTCTACTGTTCATTATTCTCATGTTCCTATACTGGAAAAAAGAAGCGTGGAAAAAGCCCGCGTTCATATCTGGCGCATTCCTTATGTTCTACGGCATCGGTAGGATAATTTCAGAATGCTTCCGCGAACCGGATGTTCAGTTAGGATATTTCCTTGAACAAGTAACAATGGGCCAGATATTAAGCTTGCCTATGGTGGCTTACGGCCTGTATTTGATGATCAATGCTAAAAGAAAATATACTGCAAAAAATTAGGCAAAGCGGGCCAATGCCTGTTGATGCTTATATGGAGCTGTGCAACACGCACTATTACGGCACGCGCGACCCTTTTGGCACTAAAGGCGACTTCACCACTGCACCTGAAATAACCCAGATCTTTGGCGAAATGATAGGTATCTGGGCAATTACCGAGTGGGAAAGATTAAAGCGCCCTGCCGATACTGCTATCATGGAAATTGGCCCCGGCCGAGGCACACTAATGGCAGACCTGCTGCGCGCAATAAAAATAGCGCCCGAATTCAAACCCGAAGTTCATCTTGTTGAATTCAGCCCAACCTTACAGGAACTACAAAAAAAGACCCTGTCAAAACATAACGTGAAGTGGCACACTGAAATACCAAAGCTGAATAAAAAAACTCTGGTTATAGCAAATGAATTCTTTGATGCGCTGCCGATAAAACAATACACTCCTGAAGGAGAACGCCTGATTCATGAAAAAGACGGGCAGTTATATTTCAGCTCAAACGAGGTAAGCATAGAAATCTGCCCAGCCCTTAAACCTATAATGCAGGATATATCAGCAAATTGCGCTGCCGGCGTGATAATTGATTATGGATATTTTACACCGGCTGCGGCAGACTCATTACAGGCCGTGAAGGAACATAAATTCCATAATGTGCTTGAAGATTGCGGCGAGGCCGACCTTACCGCCCATGTCAATTTTGCCGAACTTGCGGCCAACTGCAAAAAAAAGCCAAGATTGATGACGCAAAGAGAATTTTTGCTTGCTTACGGAGCCGATGTAAGGGCACAAATATTAGGCAAGCAGCAAGATCTGGAGCGCCTTATAGCGCCTGACCAGATGGGAGAATTATTTAAGGTATTATGTTTTTAACTTCTGACATTTTAAAATCAAAACACGGCTTCTTCACCCGCAACGGCGGCGTTAGCACGGGCCAGTACGCAAGCCTCAACTGCGGCTTCGGCAGCGGCGATGAGCGCGAGACAGTGCAGCAAAACCGTGATATTGTTATGAACGCGCTTGGCGGTAATAAACTGATTACAGCATATCAGACCCACAGCGATATTTGCCACACGGTTAACGGCAACGAAGAAAAACTGGAAGGCGATGCCCTTGTTACAAATAAACCCGGCCTTGTTGTTGGGATTCTTACGGCAGATTGCGGCCCTATATTATTTGAAGACAGGAATGCAGGCGTTGTTGGTGCAGCCCATGCAGGCTGGAAAGGCGCGCGCTTTGGCATCATCGGCTCAACTATCCGCGCAATGGAACATTTAGGTGCTACCGAAATAACCGCAGTGCTTGGCCCATGCATCCAGCGCCAAAGCTACGAGGTCAAAGAAGACTTCCTGCATGTATTCGCAACCGAAGGGCCGCAAAACGGCATTTACTTCACAAAGTCGGGAAAAGAAGGCCACTTCATGTTTGACCTTGCCGCATATATTGAAATGAAACTCAGGAAGAACGGCATAGAAAACGTTCAAATATTGAACGAGGATACTTACTCCCAGCCAGATAAATTCTATTCATTCCGCCGCGGCACACATGAAGGCAGACAGGAATATGGCCGCCTGATAAGCGCCATTTGCCTGTAGTTTAGCTTTAATTTCAGCAATTTACCATTTCTTAGCTATAATAGCCTAAGCTGCTATACATGAAAGATTATACAAAACTGAACAGAGCTGTTGATAAAGCTAAAAAGCTTGAAAGCGGCAAGCAGGAACAAGCTTCAAATGCCAAGGCATTTCTAATTTTAGCTGCTTTCCTGGCAAGCATTGCTGCTTCTTTCCTTATCAACGAGATATCATTCTCCGATATACTCAAAGATAACCCGCCAGCCCCTGAACGCGAACACAGGGAACACCCGATTCAAAACCAACAGACCGATATTTACCAAAACCCCTTCCCTGAAATAGAGCAAAA
>CAYVII010000189.1:0-3177 GCA_964451475.1 uncultured Rickettsiales bacterium | reverse complement strand
ACAGCCTGCTTGTTTTTATCCTGTTTGGTTTCTTTGCGTGGCAGATCCTGGATTTTTACCTTCTTTCCACAGACTATAACCGCTCGCGCGCCGTAAAAACCAGCCATATGGTTATTTATGATATCGAGAACGGAACAAAGCTTGCCAACCTTCCTTCCAGCGTTCAGGAGGAAGAAGAGGTAATTGAAGACACGCATACAACAGAAGATGAAGTACCTGCCGCGCAGGAAGTGCCGCAGCCTGAAGTGGTTGTTATAGTCAGCGGCATTGGCAAAGACCCTGCCTATAGCGCAGAAGCTACCGCTTTGCCGCCTGAATTCATTTTCTCATACTCGCCATATGGCAGCCAGCCACTTGAGGCATCAAAGAACAAAGTAGCAAAAGGAGCAGCGGTTATGGCAGAGATACAATATGCCGACGGCAAGTTTGATATCAGCGCTAAAAACACAGATTTCCGTAATGCCAATAATGCGGCGGCGGGAATTTCTAAAATATATGGTGCATCTGCTGTTTATATTGCCGCGCCTGAAAGCTATACGGGTTCCCCGGCGTTTGAATATCTGGCAGCTAAGCTTCAAGAAAAGCATATTATTGCGGTTATTCCCCAGGCATACAAAGGCAGCAGCCATAACGTTATATCTGCCGACGTAATTATAAAAGCGGTTACTCCGGCTGAAGAAGTAAACGCGCAGCTGGCAAAACTTGAAGAAGCCGCAAAGGCTGACGGTTACGCGGTTGCAGTAGTTGAACCGCAGGTAAATATTGCGCCTATACTTGCAGACTGGGCGGCAACACTAGAGGCAAAGAAAATAAAACTTATTCCTGTGATAAAGAACTAATATGAAAAAGCCTGAAGATTACAGGGCCGGTGTTGGCATTTACCTATTCAATAAAGACGGCCTGGTGTTTGTTGCCAAACGTATTGATAATACCTCGGAAGCATGGCAGATGCCACAGGGTGGTATTGATGAAGGCGAAGAGCCGGTTGAAGCACTTTACCGCGAGCTGATGGAAGAAATTGGTGTTGATGCAAATAAGGTTGAGCTGGCGTTCGAGATTGATGAATGGCTGTATTATGACCTGCCGGAGCATCTGACCCCCATATTATGGAACGGGCGTTATAAAGGGCAAAGGCAGCGCTGGTTTGCGCTTAGGTTCAAAGGTAATGATGCCGATATAAACATCGCCACTGAGATGCCTGAATTCAGTGAGTGGAAATGGGCTAAGCCCGAGCAACTTTCAGATATGATAGTGGAATTCAAACGTCCGCTTTACCGTGATATTTTGCGCAAGCTGAAAGACGGCAAGATAGCCGTTTAATTTAACAGTTAGTTTTGCAGATTACTGCTTTGCAGTAGAGGTAGCTTCAGCTGGTGCAGCTATTTTGCGGTTCAGGCTTTCAATAAGTCCATCATAGCCTTTGCGTGAGAATACTGCGCCAAAATCCTGACGCTGCGTATTTATAAGGCTGATACCTTCCGCATTGATGTCTGAAACTTTATAGCATCCGCCTTCTTTACGAACGCGGTAGTTTACTGCCACGCTTTCCTTGCCCGGGCGTTCAATAGTTGTAGCTACTGAATATTCGCCTTCTTTTTCAAGAGCGGTAGCGGCGCCTACGTTGATCTTTTCGCCGCTATATTTACGGAAAGTAGGAACATAGCTTGCTACAAGATAATCGGCATATTTTTTAAGGTAAATACTTTGCTGGTCCGGTGTTAGGCTTTTCCAGTTACGACCAAGCACGAATTTACCCATCCAGTTCGTATCAACAATATTCTTGAAGATGCCTGTAAGCTTTGCCTCTTTTGCAGAGTCAGTGCCACCGGCCTGAATAACCGCAACAACTTCTTTGCTAAGCGAGTCCACATATTTTTGTGGAGACGAGCAATCTGCAGCATTTGCAGCAGATGACAACGAAATTACTGCCACCAATGAAACTGCAACCATTGCCAGATACAGTTTGAACTTACGGATATGTTTCATTATTATATATACGCCTGAAGTTGTATAAACATTCTATTATTATTTGCCGTTTTTAACGTCAGCCCTTCTTTTCTGAAGGTAAAGGCTGCGGTATGAAGCATACGGATCAAGCGAAGTGCGCTCAATATCATCAGTGATATCAAGCATGCTTGCCCTAGCATCAATAGCCTTGGTAACGTAAAGGGCAACCCTTTCACCCGGATCAGTGTAACGACCCCAGTTGATAGGATTTGTTGCATAATCAACGCCCATACCCGCAGTATCACGCGCGCTAGACGGACCAACTATAGGAAGTACGATGTAAGGACCTTCGCCCACACCCCAAACTGCAAGTGTCTGGCCGAAATCTTCTTTACGAGGTTTCAGGCCAACTTCAGTTGCGGCGTCAAATGTACCAAGAACACCGAAAGTAGTGTTGATGATAAAGCGCCATACTGAAGTGAAAGCATTTTCAGGATCACCCTGGAAAACCGAGTTAACAACAGTTACCGGTTCAGAGATATTGTAAAGCACGTTGCTTACGCGGTCACGGCCCCATTGAGGAACAACGCCACGGTAAATTTGAGAAACCGGCTTAAGGGCCACTCCGTCAACCACCTGGTTGAATTTAAATATTGCCCTGTTGATAGGCTCAATCGGGTCAGAGTCCGCATATTCATCATCAGCGTCGGCCTCAAGCACGTTCTGAGGTGCGATGTGAGTCTTTTTCAATACGGTTTTAGCATCGGCCGGATTAGCAGAAGCCATTAAAACAAGAGCTAGAATTACATAAAGTTTTTTCATACGTAGGCGCATAATATATGTGAGTGATTTATAATCAATTAAAATATTCTATTATTGGTAATAATAATTATTATGGCCCTGACTGTTATCATTTTGGTCATACTGCTGATAATTATACGGGTTCTGCTGTTGTTGCTGAACCGGGAACTGACGACGCAATTCATTTAAGGTAGGCGAGTACTGACCGGGCAAACGGTAAGTCTCATCATTATCCTGCGGAACATATTGCGGACTTTGGTACTGTTGCTGTTGCTGGTACTGATATTGCTGCTGCTGTTGCTGCTGCTGCATCTGCTGTGCTACACCAGCCGCATTCGCCGCACAGGCGCTGCTTAGCAGGGCTACTGCCAACACCTCTTTGTCTAAAATCAGTTTGCGGCCAAATGCCTTTGCGATACTTTCAGGCGT
>CAYVII010000188.1:0-3177 GCA_964451475.1 uncultured Rickettsiales bacterium | reverse complement strand
AATATAAAGCTTGGCAGCGCGGTTTTTACAGGTGTAAAAGCGTCGGATGATAATAGTATGGAAATATGGCTGAAGCGCGAAGGTGTATTACCAGAGCGGTTTATTTTTTCTGATGAGATCCGGCCGGATGCAAGAGAAGCTATTCAGGCTTTAAGTGGGTACGAACTTTATTTGCTATCAGGTGACAGGGAGCAGCCGGTAAAAGAGCTGGCTAAAAATTTAAGCATAAAAAATTACAAGGCGCAGGTCAGCCCGATTGATAAGGTAAAGTTTATTGAATCGCTAGGCTGTAATGTGCTTATGGTTGGTGACGGCCTTAACGACGCTGCTGCACTGAAAACCGCCAGCGTTTCCATTTCTCCGGCAAGTGCTGTTGATATTACTCAAAACGCAGCGGATATAATTTTACAGGGCGAAAAGCTGATGCCAATAAGCAAAGCGCTAAAGACAGCAAATTTTGCGGCAAAACTGGTACGCCAGAATTTTTATCTGGCCATTGGCTATAATATAATTGCAGTACCAATTGCATTCATGGGGCTGGCCAGCCCTCTATTGGCAGCAATTGCAATGTCAAGTTCATCAATTATTGTTGTGCTTAATTCCTTAAGGATATCAAAATGGACATAATGATATTATTATTTGGCTTTGCCGGAATTGTTGCAGTTATCGCCCTTGCAGCTTTTTTCTGGACAGTTAAAAACGGCCAGTATGATGACCCGGATGGAAACGCCGCCCGTATATTGTTTGATGATGAAAAGCCATAAATAAATTGCCCTAAGGTGCTGCATTTTAATGATTCTTGCTTTTGCATGTAACTAACAAGTAGTTTTTTACGAACTACCATGAGTAAAGTTCAAAGCAAATAGGCTTCAAACTTTCAATTAAAATAGAGGTGTATGGCAAATTTCATAATATTTGCTGCTTCAAGCAGCATTGGTTCACAACTTGCGAAAATATTAATATCCGGTGGGCATAAATTATTTTTTACCACCAGAAAGCAGGAAGACCTTGAAAAGCTTAAGCATGAATTAGGCGCAGAAGGGCAGCTACTGGACATTAGTAATTTTGAGGATACTGAAAAAGCTTTTCTGGCAGCAAAGAATATATTTGGTGAGATCCATGGGGTGGCCTGCTGCGCAGGTTCTTTATTGCTGAAATCTGCCCATCTGACAACGCGCCAGCAATTTAATGATGTCATTGAAGCATCTTTGGCAACGGCATTTTCAGTAACGCGCGCAGCAGGCAAGCATATGGCGCAGGGTGGAGGTAGTGTGGTTCTTGTTTCGTCGGCTGCTGCCAGCGAAGGTCTTGCAAACCATGAGGCTATTGCAGCTGCAAAAGCCGGTATTAATGGTTTGGTATTATCTGCGGCTGCCAGTTATGCTGGTTCTAACATAAGGTTTAACGCAGTTGCTCCGGGACTTACAGAAACAAAGATGACGGCCGCTCTTACGGCAAATGATGCGGCAAGAAAAGTTTCTGAGTCTATGCATGCGCTGGGCAGGATTGGCACGCCTGCCGATGTTGCAAGAATGATGGCATTTTTACTTGAGCCTGAAAATAGCTGGATAACAGGCCAGATAATTGGTGTTGACGGCGGCCTTGGCAGTGTGCGCCCAAAAAGCAGGGTTTAAATGAAAATAGCAATCATCGGCGCGGGAATAGGTGGACTGCACATAGCAAGACGCTTGGTGGACAAGGGATATGAAGTGACGGTGTTTGAAAAAGCACGTGGTGTTGGCGGCAGGATGTCTACCCGCAAGGCAGAGCCTTATGCATTTGACCACGGGGCGCAGTGCTTTACCGCCCGCACAAAAGAATTTTCAGATTTTTTATCAGATTACATAAAGCAGGGAATAGTTGCCGAATGGAAAGGCAAGGTAATGAATTTTGAAATAGGTAAAAAAGATACTAAGCGCATATGGTATGAAAAACATTTGGTCGCCGTACCGGCAATGAATTCTTTATGCAAAAAAATGGCCGAAGGTTTGAATGTAAAACTGGCCGTTGAGGTTGCGCCTGTAAGCCAAGATAATCAAGGTAAGCATCTGCTTACTGACATACACGGCGATGAGCTTGGAGTTTTTGACTGGGTAATATCCAGCGCTCCTCCTATACAGACAGCAAATTTAATTCCGCAATTTGGCCAGCTGAAAGATATAACAATGCATTGCTGTTTTGCGCTAATGCTGGGCTATGACCGCAAGTGGGATAAAAGCTGGATAGCAGCAAAAGTAAGGAATGATATTATAAAATGGATATCGGTGAATTCTACTAAGCCAGGCAGGCAGCACGATGTGACTTCAGTAGTTGTTCATAGCTCTAATAACTGGTCTGATGAAAATGTTGAGACAGATATAGAGCTGGTTAAAGAGCAGATGCTAAAAAGATTCATGCAATCTAGCGGCATAGGCAACACGCCCGCACACATAGGCATACACCGCTGGAAATATGCGGTTGTGAATAATTCAGGAATTAAAAAACCTTTAGTTGACCATGATGTTAAAATTGCAGCTAGCAGTGATTGGGCCGTAACTTCACGCATAGAAGAAGTATGGCTTGCCGCCGAAAAATTATTGGATGTAATGCTAAATGGCAAGCAAGCTGAGCCAGAACAAATAAACCAGCTGGAAACAGATGACGCAAATGTTTCTGAAGTTATTGAAATGGCATGGCAGGATGGGATCTCTTTTGAATCAATAAAGAAGGCCAGCGGATATAACGAGAAACAAGTTGTTGAGATAATGAGAAGCAACTTAAAGCCATCTACTTATAAAACCTGGAGAAAAAGGAAACAATAAAATGAGGAAGAAGAAAATGTTATGGATAATTGCGGGTGTATTAGTAGCTGGTGCAGCTTCATGGGGGCCAATTATGAGTGATGTTGAACAGGCAAAATATGATATTTACCAGTCTTATGGTAAAATAGAGGTGCGGGACTATGCGCCCATGATTATTGCTGAAACTGAGGTTACAGGAGAGCGTAAAGAGGCTATAAACCAAGGCTTCAGGCAAGTTGCCGATTATATTTTTGGCAATAATACCGCGTCAGGCAAGGTTGCCATGACAGCGCCTGTGATACAGAAGAGCAATGAGAAAATAGCAATGACAGCGCCTGTGATACAAAAAGGTGCTGAATCAGGCTGGAAGGTTAGTTTTGTTATGCCTGCAAGCTAT
>CAYVII010000187.1:0-3215 GCA_964451475.1 uncultured Rickettsiales bacterium | reverse complement strand
CTTCTTGTTCCTATTAAAGCTGTTGGCGTTTACAAAGTTAAAGTATCTCTATACGCAGATGTTACTGTTGAGATCTCT
The DNA here is from genome assembly GCA_964451475.1 of uncultured Rickettsiales bacterium. Lineage (GTDB taxonomy): Bacteria > Pseudomonadota > Alphaproteobacteria > Rickettsiales > 21-14-0-20-44-7 > CAYVII01. The sequence continues at coordinate 3,137 of CAYVII010000187.1, read as the reverse complement.
GTTAACGTTGCACGCTCAGAGTCTGAAGCTGACAACCAGTACGCAGCTGAACAAAAAGCCGCAGCTGCTGAAGCTGAAGCTCAGAAACAATCTGCTTAAGTTCAGATAAAGCATAAAATAAAAACCCGCTCTTCAGCGGGTTTTTTTTGTTTCTACATTAATCCGGTTCCGGCCTCTGCATCGCTCATAAGCTTATATGCACGCGGATTGAACAACTGGTAGTGCCACCATTCATTCTGGTAAAAATCCCACCCTGCAACCGTCATAATGCCAATAAGCAGCTTGCGATTGGCCTGCGCCTCGGGGCTGATATCAGTACTTGTATGATATGAACGCGGGGTAAAATCATCAAATGCCGTACCCATATCAATCTCTTTACCGTCTTTTGTAAGCGTAAGATCAATAGCAGCACCCCTGGAATGCGGAGATCCTGTCCACGGATTAGCAAGGAAAGAAGGGTCAGGGGTATGCTCCCATAGCTTGAACTGCGCTTCCGTTGGCCTGTAAGCATCAAATATCTTGATGCCGTAACCCATATTATTTGCAAGCTCTACAGCCTTCTTTAAAAATCTTGCCGCCTCTTCATTCAGATAGCACGCATTTGCCCTGTATACAGGCTTACCGGTGAAGTTGTTTGAAGTGGCATATGCCAGCTCAATAACAACGTCATATTCTTCAGGGATGATCTTTACAAGCACGCGGCTGCTTATGTATTAGGGAACTGGAAACCTTCAGGCAGCCCCATTTCAGAAGCCATGGAAGACATCTGGTTATTGAAGTCACCTTCAATTTTACCTTTAGCATCATTGTAAGCTGCAATTATCAGGTCTTCCAGAATGCTTTTTTCTTCAGGCTTTAGAAGTTCCGGGGAGATATCAAGCTTAATGAATTCGCTTTTGCCGTTCACGGTAGCTTTAACAAGTCCGCCGCCGGCCTGTCCCTCTCGCACTGTTTCTTTAAGCTTTTCCTGCATATCGGCCATTTTTTTCTGAATTTGCTGAGCCTGCTTCATAATTTGTTGGATATTCATATATTCTCCGTCTTGTTTATTTTTTGTTCTGTATAGCGCACATCACTGATCACTGCATCAGGAAAATACTTAAGCACTTCCTTCACCAGCGGGTCTTCTTTTGAATTTTCAATAGCCGCCAGCTTGTTGGCAACTTTCTGTTCACCAAGCGTAGGCTGGCCTGCCTCTGATGAAACCACCAGCACCCAGCGCTTACCTGTCCAGCTGTTAAGCATATTGCCTATTTTATTGGGAAGCTCGCGTGATGCACTTGCGGCAAGGCGTATTTCCAGACGCTCCGGCTTAAAACTTACCAGATGTATTTCGTTCACTATAGAGTCATGGATAAGATACTCGCCTTTCCTGCGGAAAAGATCTGCCAGCTCTTCAAAATTTCTTGGTGAGTCTGCGTTGGCAGGAACAAACACAGGGCTTTGCTGCTGCATTGCAGGCTTTTGCGCAGGCACTGCCGCAACCTGCATAACAGTTTGCAACACGGGCGCTTCTGCCGATGGACGCGGAGCTAAAGGCTCAGGCCCCCATGATTTATTAACTAAGCTGTTTTTTTTTAAGTCGCGGATCAGATCGTTAGGATCAGGCAACTCTGTAGAATAAGCAACTCTTATAAGCGCCATCTCTGCCGTTTGCTTTGGGTTGCTTGAGAATTTTATCTCACCCTGCGCCTTCAGCAGCATTTGCCATACACGTGTAAGTATCGGCAGATTAAGACTGCCCGATAGGCTGCGCGCCGCCTCAATTTCACCTTCACTCACATGCGAAGGTTTAAGGTCTGGCGTAATTTTAACGCGTGTAACTAAATGGCAGAACTCAAGCAGGTCGGTAAATATTTGCAACGGCTCAGCCGAGGTTGCCGCAACCTGGGTAAATGCATCCAGACATTCCGAGATGCGCCCCTCAAGCAATAGCTGGAAGATATTTATTATTTGAGATTTATCGGCAAAGCCCAACATCTCCTGAACTTTGGCAGCCGTGATAGCACCTTCGGAATATGCAATTGCCTGATCGAACAGTGAAAGACTGTCACGCACAGAACCTTCAGCAACACCTGCTATAAGCGCAAGTGCCTCTTCTTCCACTTCAAGCTGCTCCTGCGCGGCAATATTTTTCAAATGCTCGGTCAATACGTCAGCTTCAACGCGACGCAGGTCAAAACGCTGGCAGCGTGAAAGAATAGTGATTGGAACTTTTCTAATCTCGGTAGTAGCAAAAATGAACTTCACATGCGCCGGCGGTTCCTCAAGCGTTTTCAGCAGGGCGTTGAACGCGCCCTTTGAAAGCATGTGCACCTCGTCTATGATGTATATTTTGTAAGGCGCTGAAAGAGGTTTGTATTTTGCCTCTTCAATAATTTCACGGATATTATCAACGCCTGTATGCGATGCTGCGTCCATCTCTATCACGTCAATATGAGAGTCAACACTCTGGTCATCAGGTATATTATTCAGGACACGCGCCATAATGCGGGCGGTTGTGGTCTTACCCACACCACGAATTCCGGTTAACAGATATGCATGGGCGATACGGCCTGTTTTTATTGCATTTCTAAGCGTACGCACCAGCGCTTCCTGACCAATCAACCCGTCAAGGTTGCTTGGGCGGTACTTACGTGCCAGTACTGTATAAGCCTTCTGTGGCTGTCCTGCCTCTAGTTCTGCTTCTGCAAATAAACCTTCCATACAAATACTATATAAACATTTGCCGCTTGCTGCCAAGCGGGAATTATAATATCTTCCAAAGTCCAACATACTGATTATTCCACACCATGAAAAAATATCTTCTTGCCTTTGCATTCCTGTTCATCGCCGTTTCATCAATAGCTGTAATAAACGAAGCTACCGCGGCAACTTCTAAACCGGAAAAGAAAGAAGCTGACACGTATGAACTGCTGAATCTGTTCGGCGAAGTATTTGAACGCGTGAAAGAAGATTATGTGGTGGAAGTTTCTGACGAACAGCTGATTGAAAATGCGCTTAACGGCATGCTAACCAGCCTTGACCCTCACTCAAGCTACCTTTCTGACAAGGCCTTTAAAGAAATGCAGGTTCAAACACGTGGTGAATTCGGCGGTCTTGGCATTGAAGTAACAATGGAAAACGGTCTTGTTAAA
>CAYVII010000186.1:0-3224 GCA_964451475.1 uncultured Rickettsiales bacterium | reverse complement strand
GCTCAGTCATTTTTTCTGAAATATCGGGGCGTGATATCCCATATTTTTCTATAGCGGGTTTCAGGCTTATGAGCAGGCGCTCGGCTTCCGTGATGCTTTCGGCAAGCAGGCGGGCTTCCATGTCTTCACGGCCTTTTTCCATGCTTTCCAGTATCATACGTTCTATCTGGCCTTCTTCCAAGCCATATGAAGGTTTGACCGCAACTTCCTGTTTTACGCCTGTGTGGGTTTCTTCGGCTGAAACGGTAAGAAGGCCGTCAGCATCAACATTAAATGTTATTTTAATGCGGGCAACGCCGGCAGGCAGGGCAGGGATGTTCTTAAGTTCAAAGCGTGCAAGGCTGCGGCAATCTTCAACTTTTTCGCGCTCGCCCTGAACCACATGCACAACAAGGCCTGTCTGGTTGTTCTCATATGTTGTGAATTCCTGTGCGTAGGTGCAAGGAATGGCGGTATTGCGCCAGATGACCTTTTCAACAATGCCGTGCATAGTTTCCAGACCTAGGGAAAGCGGGATAACGTCAAGCAGCAGGTTGTTACTGCCGCGCGTTAAGCCTTCTGCCTGAATTGCGGCGCCTAGTGCCACAACTTCATCGGGGTTTATATCGGTAAGGGGTTTTGTGCCGAAGAACTCCCCGACTTTTTGCTGAACAAACGGTGTGCGGGTTGAGCCGCCGACCATAACAACGCCTTTAACTTCTGATTTTTCCAGACCCGAATCTGCAAGTGCGCGGGCGCAAATATTTATGGTGCGCTGAACCAGAGGTTCTATTGTTTTTTCAAGCTGGCTGCGGGTTATGCCCTCGTATTCGGTTTGTGTGGTAAGTGCTTCTTTTACTTTGCGGGCGTTCGGGACACCAAGTGCGGCGTCAAAATCATCGCCGCCTAAATTTGTGTCACCGCCTGTTGCCAGAACCTGAAACACGCCTTTTTCCATGCGCAGGATAGAGATATCGAAAGTGCCGCCGCCAAGATCGTAAATTGCGTAAATACCTTCTGCGCCTTTATCCAGCCCATAAGCAAGTGCGGCAGCGGTGGGTTCATTTATAAGGCGAAGAACTTCAAGGCCTGCGATTTTTGCAGCGTCTTTGGTGGCCTGACGCGCAGTATCATCAAAATAAGCGGGGACGGTAATAACGGCTTTTTTAATTTGCTTTCCAAGTGCATCTTCTGCCCAGCCGCGCAAGGTGCTTAATATTTCGGCAGATATCTCTACGGGTGTTTTGCCTTCAACAAGCTGTGCGGGCGCATTCATTTTGCGCTTGATAGAATGAATTTCTTTGCCGTTCACATTCACAACAGAAGGCAGGATGCGGTTTATTATGTCTGCTTTCTCATTGCGCGAAATAGCAACCAGAGAATTGGTTGTGCCCAGGTCAATGCCAATAGCTTCGTCATTTTCATGAGGAAGGGGTGTTTGGCCGGGTTCGTGTATCTGCAGTAACATTAAATGGAATCTTCTATGAATTTGGTAAGGTATTTGATGCGTACAAAAATATCTTTGCGGTTTTCTTCATTTGCGGCAGAGAATTTTTTGTATAGTTCTTCTACTTCATTTTGGGCGCTTTGTACATCGCCGCTTTCGCGCAGTTCCATGATCTCCATAAGAAGCGCAGGGCTTGCCTGTAAATTGCCGCCTGCCATATATTCGGCGCGTTTAAGGCGGTTCTTTAGCGTGTTATATGCTTCATTTATCTGAGCTGATTTGAGGCCGTCATCTTTTGCTTTGTCAGGGTGGAATTCCTGCTGAAGTTTAAAGTAATTGCGGTCAAGCTGTGTGCGGTCAACCTCAAAGCTGCGGGGCAGGCCTAATAGTTCAAAGTAATCAGGCATTCTCTTTTTTGTAAACCATCATGTAGTTAACAGAAAGATCGTTAGTTATCTTGAAGTTCTGGTTGATAGGGTTGTATGAAACGCCCTTGATATCTGTAAGCTTCAGGTTATTTTCCAGCATGCGGTTAATTTCTGAAGGTTTCAGGAACTTCTTCCACTCATGCGTGCCTTTAGGCAGTAAACGAAGTACATATTCTGCGCCAAGTATTGCCACCAAATATGATTTTGGCGTGCGGTTGAGGGTTGCAATAAACATTATACCGCCCGGGTTAAGCAGGTTTGCGCAGGAATTCAGGAACAGGCTTGGTTCATCCACATGTTCTGCAACTTCCATGTTCAGGATAATATCAAACTTTTCGGTCAGGTCTTCAATGCGGCCAACCCTGTAATCAATATCCATGTTTGTTTTAGTGCGGCGGGCTTTGGCTATGCTTATATTCTTTTCGGAGGCATCGATGCCGGTAATATCAGCGCCAAGGCGTGCCATAGGCTCAGTCAGCAGGCCACCGCCGCAGCCAATATCCAGTACGCGTTTACCTTTAAAAGGCTCGTAATTATCAGGTAAATTCAAATGCCTGATAGATTGTTCGCGGATATATGAAAGGCGGGTAGGGTTTAGTTGGTGGAGCGGACGGAATTTGCCCTTCTTATCCCACCATTCTTCTGCCATTGCCGAAAATTTGGCAACTTCTTCTGCGTTAACTGTGCTCATGCGCGGATTTTAAGGCTTTTGGGAGGAAAAATCCACAAAATTCAATGCATATCAAGAGCTGTCTTTTTTGTTTGTTTAATCAAGGGTTAAGCATTGTTTTGTATAATTATAGCTATGAGTGAAATTGCAGAACAGGCACGAAAGAACGAGGCGGTATACAGAGATATGGCGATGTTCGCAAACCGCCATCGTTTAATAGCGGGTGCAGAACTTAACGCATATGACCGTAAAAACGGGAATAGTCGCGAGCCGGATGTAGGTATATCCGTGGGTATCAGATATCAAAACGGTAGTGCAGATATGGGGTTTGTAGCGCCGGAAGATACAAGGCAGAATTATTTTGAGCGTGCAAGAGATTATGATAATGACGCAAGATTATATACCAAGCTGGCAGATCTTTCAGCTAAAGGGCATATAGTCAGCGAAGAGCAGTTCAGGAAGTATCAGGAATATTATCAGCCAACCGGCTTCTTTGGTAAAATATTTGCTTCCGTAGATGATGGCAGCAAGCGCACAGATAATAAATATCTGGAAGAATTTACAAGGTTTACCGAAGCTGGTGGTAATGCTTATGAATTTGCAAAGGTAATGGCTTACGGTGGTTCAGAGAAAGAATATCTGCAGAATAAAAAAGACGGTAAGGCGGAAGAATATATTAACGGTCTGGTGAAGGAAGCTA
>CAYVII010000185.1:0-3247 GCA_964451475.1 uncultured Rickettsiales bacterium | reverse complement strand
ACGTGAAGGAACGTGGAAAATAATACGTGTTTTTCCGCCGCCTGAAGGGCGCATAAACTAATGGGTCTTGAGGAAATGATGGCTTATATTGAAGATGATGAGCTGGTTGAAGTTACTCCTAAATCTTTGCGTCTTCGTAAGAAGGAGCTTGATTCAAACGAGCGTAAGAAAGCTGACCGCGACCGTAAAAAAGCATCGGCGTAATTTCTTTCTGTAATTATTATAAAGGGTGGCTTGCTAGCCGCCCTTTATTTTTTTATAGTGATAAAAAAAATGGAGACAGATATGACAACAGATGCAGATAAAAAAGCGCTTGAAGACCTAAAGGCAAAAGCGCGTGCGCTACGTAACAAGAAATCAAGCAATACAGCTTTTGTAAGCACAGATCCTTATGCAGTGAGCAGGAGCGGTGCGGGCAAGCAGTCGCAAACCACGCATAAAGCTGCGCGTAAGCCCTCTGTTTAACAGATAACTCTATGCCAAGAAAAAAGTATAAACTTAATCTGGCATTACAAGGCGGCGGTGCACACGGCGCTTTTACGTGGGGAGTGCTGGACAGGATTTTAGAAGAGGAAGATATAACAATTTCCGGCATTAGCGGCACAAGTGCAGGCGCAATGAATGCGGTTGTGCTGGTTGACGGCTTTATGCGTAACGGCAGGCAGGGCGCTAAAGATAATTTGCAAAAATTCTGGCACAGAGTGGCGGCGCTTGGGTTTTCCAACCCTGTAATGTTCATGGGACAGATGCCGGGCAATTTCAATATATTTGAAGTACTGAGCGAGACGATATCTCCTTACCAGTTCAACCCGTTCAACCTGAACCCGCTTAAAGATATACTTTCAGATATTATTGATACTTCGAATGTGAATGCATGCAGCATGATAAGGCTTTTTATTACTGCAACCAATGTGCGTACGGGGCAGCCAAAGATGTTCCAGTGCGAAGATATAATTATCGATTCAATTCTTGCTTCGGCGTGCATCCCGCAATTGTTTCAGGCAGTGGAAATTGACGGTGAAGCATATTGGGACGGTGGTTATATGGGTAATCCTGCAATATGGCCGCTGATATATCATACAAATGTTGATGATATATTGCTTGTGCAAATAAACCCCGTGAAGCGCAATAAGATACCTAAATATGCAAATGAGATAATTGACCGTATCAATGAGATAACATTCAACTCAAGCCTTATTGCTGAGATGCGCGCCATTAATTTTGTAAGCAAGCTGGTGAAAAGCGGTAAGCTGAAAGATGATGAATATAAAGACCTGCGCATGCATATGATAGATTCGCAGCCTGAGATACACGGGCTTAATGCCAGCAGTAAAATGAATAACAGCCTTGCCTTTTTTAACCAGCTGCGTGATTGCGGGCGCAAGGCAATGACTTCATGGCTAAAAAAGAACAAGGCCAAAATAGGCAAAAGCTCCAGCTTTGATGTTGAGGCGGTTTTTTTGCAAAAATAATAATCCCAACGGAATTTTTATCCTGCAATTGCTATGATGGTAAAATGGAGGGTCTATGAAAGGGAATAGTAAGAATTTACCGCATGATACGCGTCATAACACAGGCAATGTAGGAGCAATGAAGGCAAAATTGCGCCCCAATGTAGGTACTAAAAAGATAGATAACCAAGATAAAATCAAAGGGGCGCTGGCCAATAAGGCCTTCAGGGCACAAATGAACCATTCCAATAGTGCCAACCCGCGTTAATTGGCGCAGTTATCTATTGAAATAATGGCGGTATTGCTATACAACCCCCGCCATGTCTAAACTTGCCAGTATCCGTAACTTTTCCATCATTGCCCATATTGACCATGGCAAATCAACCCTTGCTGACCGTTTGATTGAAACATGCGGCGGGCTGGAAAGCCGTGAGATGTCTTCTCAGGTGCTTGATTCAATGGATATTGAGAAAGAGCGCGGCATTACAATTAAAGCGCAAACAGTGCGCCTTAATTATAAGGCGAAAGACGGTAAGAATTATATTTTGAATTTGATGGATACTCCCGGCCACGTTGACTTCACTTACGAAGTTTCACGTTCTTTGGCTGCGTGTGAGGGTTCTCTTTTAGTTGTTGATGCATCACAAGGTGTGGAAGCGCAAACGCTGGCAAATACATATCTGGCGGTTGAAGCTAACAATGAGATAATCCCGGTTTTGAACAAGGTTGACCTGCCTGCGGCAGAGCCTGACCGTGTGAAAAAACAAATTGAGGATGTTATTGGTATCGATGCATCGGAAGCTGCAATGATATCGGCAAAAACAGGTCTTAACATTGAAGATGTACTTGAAGATATCGTAAATAAAATCCCTGCACCTAAAGGTGATGAGAATGCAAATTTAAAGGCGTTGCTGGTTGATAGCTGGTATGATGCTTACCTTGGCGTAATAGTTCTGGTGCGTGTTGTTGACGGTAAAATAAAACGCGGCACAAAAATCAAAATGCTTGATACGGGCGCGGTTTACCAGGTTGACCAGGTTGGTTTCTTTACCCCTAAAAAGAAAGTGGTTGATGAAATTGTTGCCGGTGAAGTTGGCTTTTTAACAGCATCTATCAAAGCCGTGGCAGATTGCCAGATAGGTGACACTATTACTGAAGATAAAAAAGAATGCACTGAGCGTCTGGCAGGTTTTAAACCGTCTAAGTCAGTAGTATTTTGCGGTCTGTTCCCGACAGATCATGGCGAGTTCGACCATTTGCGTGACTCACTTGCCAAGCTGCGTTTGAATGATGCGAGCTTTGAATTCCAGCAGGAAAGTTCAACGGCGTTAGGCCTTGGCTTCCGTTGCGGTTTCTTGGGAATGCTTCACCTTGAAATTATTCAGGAGCGCCTTGACCGTGAGTTCAACCTTGATCTTATTACAACAGCGCCGAGCGTTATTTATAAACTTCATATGACTGACGGCACTATCAAGGAAATGCACAGCCCGGCCGATATGCCTGATGTTGTGAAGATAGCTAAAATTGAAGAGCCGTGGATAAAAGCAACTATCATGACGCCAGATGAATATTTGGGTAACGTTCTTGCGCTTTGTACAGAAAAGCGCGGTATTCAGGTAGAGCTTACTTATGTAGGCCCGCGTGCGATGGTGGTTTACAAATTGCCGCTGGGTGAAGTTGTGTTTGATTTTTATGACCGCCTGAAATCATGCTCAAAAGGTTATGCGAGTTTTGATTACCAGTTTGATGAATTTGTTGAGAGTGACATTGTAAAACTTTCAATATTAGTTAACTCA
>CAYVII010000184.1:0-3263 GCA_964451475.1 uncultured Rickettsiales bacterium | reverse complement strand
GCTTCGTATGCTGCATTGATATTTTGCATATTATGCACACCCGGTAGGTTAGGGAAGTCACCCACTTTATTATCACGTGAAATATTTATAACGAATTCACTGGTTTTGGCTTTGGAAACATCATCAACAACTTTATGGCCATATTCATCGTCAGTGCCAATAATGGCAGTTTCGTTGCCGTTTTTGAATATGTTCATTTTAGCTTTGATATAACCTTCAATGCTGCCATGCCTGTCAATATGATCGGGGGAAATATTCAGCCATACCGCAATATCAAAACGTGCCTTATCAATCAGGTCAAGCTGGTAAGATGACATTTCAATAACATAATATTCATGCCTGCCAAGCGTAAGCGCTGCCGTGCCTAAATTACCGCCAACCGCAACATCGTAGCCCGCCTCTTTAAGTATGTGGCCGATCAGGGCGGTGGTGGTAGATTTTCCGTTAGTGCCCGTGATGGCAATAAATTCAGAAGACATATTGTCTTCCCAAAGTATCTCAATATCGCAAATGATACGCTTGTCTGCTTTGTGCGCTGCTTCAACAATATAATGCGGCTTCGGATGCGTAAGCGGGATACCCGGTGAAAGTACCAGAGAGTTTATTTTGCTCCAGTCCCAGTCTTTCGGTTCTGTGCAGGCAATGCCTGCGCGGGCAGCTTCACCGTCATCCCACGCATAAACTTTATCTCCGCGTGCAAGTAAATAATCAACCGTGCCTTTGCCCGATCTTCCTAAGCCGAATACTCCGTATGTTTTCATGAAAATTATCTTAGTTTAAGTGTAGAAAGGCCAATCATAGCCAGAACAAAAGCAATAATCCAGAAACGAATAACAACAGTAGGTTCACTCCATCCAAGCTTTTCAAAATGGTGGTGGATAGGGGCCATGCGGAACACGCGTTTGCCGGTAAGCTTAAAGCTTGCTACCTGAATGATAACTGAAAGCGTTTCCATCACGAACAGGCCACCAATGATAGCCAGAACTATTTCGTGCTTTGTAATAACCGCAATTGTACCAAGTGATGCACCAAAAGCAAGGCTGCCCGTATCACCCATAAATACTTTTGCAGGCGGGGCATTATACCATAAAAAGCCAAGCCCTGCGCCAACCAGCGCGCCGCAGAATATTATAAGTTCTCCCGAACCTGCCACATGGTGTATCTGCAGGTAAGATGAATAATCAACGCGGCCGACAAGGTAAGCAATTATACCAAAGCTTGCCGCCGCTATCATGATAGGCACAATCGCAAGGCCATCAAGCCCATCGGTAAAATTCACTGAGTTTGATGCACCAACAATAACAAACATGCCAAGCACAAGATAAAATGATCCAAGATCTATCAGTAGGTTCTTAAAGAACGGGATAGAAAGCAGGGTAGTTTCCGCAGGGTTGGAAAGCTTGGCAATAGTTACAGTTGCAAAAGCCGCAATTGCAAATTCCAGTATTATTTTATATTTGCCGCGAAAGCCAAGCGTGCTTTTTTTAGTAAGTTTTTTATAGTCGTCCAGAAAGCCGATAAGGCCAAAGCAAAGCGTAACAACCACAACAACCCAGACATAGCGGTTGGTTATATCTGCCCATAAAGCGGTGGATACCAGCACGGAAAGCAATATCATGATACCGCCCATGGTAGGAGTACCTTTTTTGGCAAGATGGGTTTCAGGGCCATCAATACGTATAGGCTGGCCCTCAGCTTGTTTTTTACGCAACCAGCGAATGATAGCAGGGCCAATAAGGAAAGAGATTATCAGGGACGTAAAAACCGCGCCAACGCTGCGGAAGGTAAGATAATTGAAAAGGTTAAAAAAACCGTGGTGCGATGCAAGCGGTGTAAGCAGGTTATAGAGCATTTTCTTTTATTTTCTCTTTTTGGGAAGTAAGTTGTTCAACGACTTTGTAAAGGCCGGTGCCGTGCGATGACTTCATTAGCACTGCATCACCCGCTTGTAATGATTTTTCCAGAATAGGCAAAATCTGATTTGCAGATTCTACCGCTTCGCCGCGCATTTTTTGTGGAAGCTTATCAAACAGTAACTTACTGAACTTACCGACAGTGAACACCACATCAACCTGGTTATGCAGAACGTCAGACAAAAGAGACTCGTGGAACTGCGCGGATTTTGCACCAAGCTCAAGCATATCGCCAATTACGGCAATGCGGCGGCCTTTAGTTTCAAGCGCGCCTAAATTGCCAAGCGCCGCCCGCATGGAAACCGGGCTGGCATTATAGCTATCGTCAATCAGGGTGATTTTGCCGCCTCCGAAATTAAGCTGCAATATCTGCCCGCGGCCCGACGCACCGCTAAATGATGAAAGTGCCTGCGCTGCTTCCTCAACATCTTGCCCCGCAGCATGCACTGCTGCAAGTACTGAAAGTGAGTTCTGCGCCATATGGCGGCCTTTTGCGGCAATATGGTAACCTACATCGCGGCCTGCAATACGCGCCATAATAAAGCTGTCTTTAGCATTTTCCTTATATTCAAGCAGTCTTGCATTTGCACCCGGAGCTGCACCAAAGCTTATAACGTTAAGGCTAACATCACGCGCTTTTGCTGAAAGATAGTTAAAGAACGGGTTATCCGCGTTCAATATTGCTGTGCCGCCCGCCTGCATGCCGTCAAATATTTCGGCCTTTGCCATGGCAATTTCTTCAATAGAATTGAAATTCTCAATATGGACTTCCTCGATCGTGGTGATTATTGCAATTTCAGGGCGTACAAGTTTTGAAAGAGGTGATATCTCACCGGAATGGTTCATACCTAGTTCAAAAATACCGAATTCGGCATCAAGCGGCATACGAGCTATAGAAAGCGGCGCGCCGATCTCGTTATTTAAATTGCCAAGAGTTGCATGGGTAATGCCAAAAGTTGAAAAGGCAAGGTTCAGCATTTCTTTGGTGGATGTTTTGCCGACCGAGCCGGTAAGAGCTATTATCTTTGCCGTAGTTTCGGCGCGGCGCTGCATTGCAAGGTGGTAAAGCGCTTCAATGCAATCATTCACAACTAAAATAGGTGAAGTAGAAGGGAAGTTCTGCGGTACTCTTTCAACCATAACAGCGCTGGCGCCTTTTAAAAAAGCCTCACGCAAATAATCATGGCCATCGGTCTTTGTGCCCTTAAGTGCAAGGAAAAGGTCACCTTTCTTGGTAAGGCGGGAGTCAATTGAAATTGAATATACTTCCCACTCATTATCGCCGAGCAATCTTCCGCCCGTTGCTTTAGCTGCCTGCTGTGCCGTCCAGATCTTCATGCCCTAAATATA
>CAYVII010000183.1:0-3276 GCA_964451475.1 uncultured Rickettsiales bacterium | reverse complement strand
GAAGCATCTGCTGAAGTTTCAAAAGAAACTCTGAAAGCAAAAAAGAAACACGGTAAACGCTACGTTGCTATCCGCACGGGTCTTGATACTCAGAAAGTTTACAAACTTTCTGAAGCTATCGCTCTTGTTAAAAGCACTGCAAAAGCAAAATTCGATGAAACTATCGATGTTGCTATCCGCCTGGGCATTGACCCTACCGATACTAACCAGGTTGTTCGCGGCATGTTCACTCTGCCTAACGGACTTGGTAAAAAAGTACGTGTAGCAGTATTCGCAAAAGGCCCTAAGGCAGAAGAAGCAAAGAAAGCCGGTGCTGACGTTGTTGGCGCTGACGATCTTGCCGAGATCCTGCAAAAAGACCTTAACTTTGACCGCGTTATCGCAACTCCGGACATGATGGGTGTTGTTGGTAAGATCGGTAAGATACTTGGTCCTAAAGGTCTTATGCCAAACCCTAAGCTTGGCACTGTTACTATGGATGTTGCTAAAGCTGTAGCTGACGCAAAAGCCGGTCAGGTTGAATTCCGCGCTGAAAAAGCCGGTATCATCCAAGCAGGTATTGCAAAAGCAAGCTTCGATGAAAAGAAGATCCGCGAGAACCTGAAGGCTCTTGTTGATGCTCTTCAAAAAGCAAAACCAACTAAAACTACGGGCAACTACTTCAAAAAAGTAGCGCTTTCATCTTCTATGGGTGTTGGCGTGAAGGTAGAAGCTTCTGAACTAACGGCTGCGTAAGGCCAAAGGATAGGAAACTAGAACAATGGAAAAAGCAAAAAAACAAGCATCGGTTGCAGAACTTGGTGGCATCTTCCAGGAAGTGGAAACTGTTATCATCGCTCACAACACAGGTTTGACGGTTGCTCAAATGACTGACCTTCGCCGCAAAGTACGTGCTTCCGGCGCGCTTATTAAAGTTGCAAAGAACCGCCTCGTAAAGATCGCGCTTAAAGGCACGAACTTTGAAGGTCTGGAAAAGCACTTTAAAGGCCCGACCACTATCACTTATTCAAAAGACCCTGTGTCGGCTGCCAAAGCTATCGCAGAATTCGCTAAAACCAACGAGAAACTAGTTATTCTTGGCGGCGCGATGGGGAATAACATCCTTGACGTGAACGGCGTAAAACAACTTGCCACTATGCCATCTCTTGATGAGCTTCGCGGCAAACTCGTGGGTCTTCTTAACGCTCCTGCTACTAAACTTGTACAGGTGCTACAAGCTCCTCCGGGCCAGCTTGCAAGAATTTTTGGTGCTAAAGCCGCAAAAGGTGAGTAACTCCAAATAAACCAATTAAGCGTGGAGTTCAGGTAGGACAAAACGTTTAATACTAAACTTAACCAACTAAACTAAACATTAAAAAGGACTAATACCATGGCTGCTAATCTTGATAAAATCATCGAAGATCTATCTGCTCTTACAGTAATTGAAGCTGCAGATCTTGCAAAAAAACTAGAAGACAAATGGGGCGTTTCTGCCGCTGCTGCCGTAGCTGTTGCTGCTGCACCTGCTGCCGGTGGCGCTGCTGCTGCTGAAGAAAAAACAGAATTCAACGTAATTCTTGCTGCTGCACCTGCTGATAAAAAGCTGAACATCATTAAAGAAGTTCGCGCTATCACAAACCTTGGCCTAGGCGAAGCGAAAGCTCTTGTTGAAGGCGCACCTAAATCAGTTAAAGAAGGTGTGAACAAGGAAGAAGCTGAGAAGATCAAAAAACAACTAGAAGCAGCTGACGCAACAGTGAAGCTTGACTAACAAGCATTAGTTTAGTTGGCAAATTCGGCTCGGGGGCAACCCCGAGCCTTTCCAGTCTAAAACGGATGCCGCTAAACCACTACCGCCTACTGACTACACTATTTGATTTTTTGATTTCTTAACTTTAAGGGGCCCTCATGCTTTCATTCACCGCGCGCAAAAGAGTACGTAACCTATTCGGCAAAATTAAAGATATTGCCACCCTGCCTAACCTAATTGAGGTTCAAAAGAATTCTTACGATGCTTTTCTTGGCAAAAGCGTAGCATCAGACAAAAGCGGCTTAGCGGCTGTTTTCCGTTCTGTGTTTCCAATTAAGGATTTTGCCGATACTTCAACTCTTGAGTTCGTAAATTTCCATTTCGGTGAACCGAAATATGACGTTGATGAGTCGCGCCAGCGCGGCATCAACTTCTCTGCGCCCCTTTACGCAACACTACGCCTTATCGTGTGGCTGGTTGACGAAGACTCAGGCACGCGTGAAATTAAAGACATCAAAGAACAGGATGTTTACATGGGCGATGTGCCTATGATGACTGCGAACGGTACGTTCATAATAAACGGCACGGAACGCGTTATCGTATCACAGATGCACCGTTCTCCTGGCGTGTTCTTTGACCATGATAAAGGCAAAACACATTCATCGGGTAAATTCCTGTATAACTGCCGCGTGATTCCTTACCGCGGTTCATGGCTGGATTTCGAGTTTGACGGTAAAGACCTTGTGTTCTTCCGTATAGACCGCCGCCGTAAACTATTAGTTTCTACCCTGCTTCGCGCTATGGGTATGGATACTGAAACTATCCTTAACACTTTCTACCAACAGGTTATCTGCAAAAAGAACAAAAAAGGCTGGATCGTTTCCTTCGATGCTGAGCGCATGAAAGGCGTGAAGCTTGAGGCTGATCTTATTGACCCTAAAACCGGCAAAGTAAAACTTGAAGCCGGCACTAAGCTGAACGCAAAGATCGTTCGTGACCTTGTTAAAGAAGGTTTCAACGAACACCTTGTTACACAAGAAGGCCTGGTAGGCCGCTTCGTGGCAACTGACATGGTGAATTCATCTACGGGTGAGATCTTCGCCGAAGCAGGTGAAGCTCTAACTCTTGTGAAGATCAAAGAACTTGAAGATGCTGGTTTCGATGAGATCCCAACTCTGAACATTGATAATATTAAAGTTGGCCCTTACCTTCGTAACTCGGTAGCTGCTGATAAGAACCAGACTAAAGAAGAAGCTCTTATCGATATCTACAAAGTTATGCGTCCGGGCGAACCGCCGACCGTTGAAGCTTCAGAAGCACTATTTAACAGCCTGTTCTTTGATGCCGAGCGCTATGATCTATCAGACGTAGGCCGTATGAAAATGAACGCGCGCCTAAACACAAACCACCCTGATGACCTTCGTGTTCTTACTCATGAAGATATCATTGAATCAATCCGCACTCTAATTTCAATTAAAGACGGCTTTGATGATGTGGATGATATTGACCACCTTGGTAACCGCCGTATCCGTTCAGTAGGTGAACTG
>CAYVII010000182.1:0-3279 GCA_964451475.1 uncultured Rickettsiales bacterium | reverse complement strand
GTAATATATGCTTTTGTAAAGTTATTCAGTCTTTTTTCAGCGCTATCCAGCTTAGTCAGCATTGCGTCACGCTTGTCTTGGGCCTCCTGCTGTTCCGGCGTATAGTCTTTTTTTTCAGTTCCCCACGGAACTACAGGCCTTGTTTCCAGCTTTTCTCGGAGTGCATGTATATCTGCCAGTTTTTTTTCAGACTGCTGCATCCGGCTGGCGCTTGCCTCAAATTCAGGGTTTACTTTTGCCAGTTCCGCCTTCATTCTTGCATCTGCTTCAAGAAGTTTATCTCGTCCTTCGCGGAGATCGTAATTAGTCTCTTTCTTGTTTCTGTTGTAAACACTGTTTGCTGTGGAATTAAAACTTTCTATGGCGCCGATAGAATTATTGCGTGCGTGAACATCGGAAAAATTCTGCGCCTCGGCAAGTATGTCGTCCGGCAGGATTTCTGTTGCTTCCTGTAAGAGTTTTTCTGCTTTTTCGGCGTTAACGTGATCGCATGAAATCTGGTAAGAGGCGGCGATGCCCGGCATGCTTTCCACTAGTTTCTGCGCTGCTTCCTGCGCCGCGATCTCTGAGCCAATTCCGTAAGCAAGACCGCCGGCTATGCCGCCGCCTACTAAAGTTGAGCCCACTGCTGCCCCGGCCATTATTGTGCCGTAATTAATGGCATTGAAAGCTGCGTATCCATCACCTTCTGCAATAGAATCTGCATAAGCTTTGGCAGACATAGTTGCCTGCACTGCTACATCTGTGGCGGCGCCAATTACCGGCACTGCTGTGCCAAAAGCTTTACTTGCTTTGCCTGCAAGACCTGCATGAGTGGCAATTTTTTGCGAAGCGATAGAGAATGCGTCGCCGCCAAGCTGAATAGTGCGCCAGGTGCGTTCGGTTGAATCCATGTTCTGGTCGTTAATCAGATGTGCAGCGTTCATTCCTGCCATCCCATATTGAAAACGTTGCGCTGCTTTTGCAGTTATATCTAAATCCAGATGCCCGTCCTGAGTCTGGCGCGACCGCATTTGTTCTTGCATTTCAGCGGTGATATTCATTCCTGCCGGGCGGGCAGGTTCTGGCGGAGGAATGTAAGTGGCGCCGTGTTCTTCGGCTCGTGCTGAAATATGCCCGTCACCATAGATTTTTCTGGCGTTGGCATCAGTAGTAAGGTTACTTACATATTGATGCTTGTTTGCCGAGTCATATTTTTCCTGTTGCTGCGCCGGAACATTTATCCGTCCGTTTTCATTAAAGGCCGCCTGCATTACGGGGTTGTTGTTGCCATCCGGTCCGTTTTCAATTCCTACACGCGAGCCGCCGATAAGCAACGCGGAATTCTGTAACAATGTATGCGTACGGTTCTGCCTGTATTCCGCATGGAAGTTTTTTTCTGCCGTTCCTTCAAACCTGATAGTGTCATGTTCACGAGAGGTTCCGGCTGTTATAGTGCTGTTGCCAAGCGGTAGATGAGTTTCGGTACGGAATTTCTGAGCGTTATCAGCTACTCCGGAAACTGCCGCTAGATAAAATTTGGAAGGTGTGGGCTTGCCGGTCTCAGGATCTGTTGTCACGGCAATGTTTTGTCCGTTATGCTCAAAGCTCCAGTGAATATGCGGAGAGCCTCTACCTTCAAGCATCGAGTAACTATCAAGCTTTACACCGTCACTTGCGGTAACTCTGCTTTCAAACGCATGGGCAACACGGTTTGCTTCTGCAATAGTTTCTGCGGGGCTTCCTTTGTTGATCTGGATTTCGACCACTGCGCCGCTATCTCTCCACCCATGTTCTTTGCTGGTGCCAAAGCGTTCTTCAATAGCTCCTTTGAATTCAGGGCTTTCATGTACATCCCACATGAACATATCTTTGGCGTTAAAGTGTCTTACATCTTCACGCAGGTTAGTAAGATGCTCCCTTTTTTCAGGCGTTATTCCGGGTTTTTGTAGCTCTGCATCTATTTCTGCTATTTTGGAGTCACGCTTCTTTATTTCTTGTTCATTCAGATCTCGTCTTTTAAGGTCAATATCCCATTCCAGCTCTATGCCAATTTTTGGTTCAATGCGCACAGCTCCACGCCCGCCATTGGCGTTTGTTGCGTTAATTTCTTCTATTGTGGGTTTGTAATCAGGGAAATATTGCTGATAAAGATCAAGGGGGAAATTGCGGAAATATTCGGTATTATTCTGTAAAGTGCCGGCAAGAGACTGTGATGAGCGCTCCCAACCGGGTGGCTGCTCTTCAAAATTTCCTCCCATCCATGCAGTTAACCAATCTGACAATATTCCCCCTGGATAATTCGAGTATACTTCGTAATTATTAAGTATTATTAAATGTTTACATATTAGGAGCCGCTGTTAAAACAGCAGCATGTCAGTAGAAAACCTTTCCCGCCTTGTGGCTGCCGATATGGAGGCAGTAAATGCCCATATTTTAGAGGCTTGTAAGAACCATGTTGAGCTAATTCCCACTATTTCCGCGCATTTGATAGCGGCCGGCGGCAAGCGCCTTAGGCCAATGCTTACCATTGCCAGCGCAAAATTGTGCGAGCATGAGGGTAAAAGGCATATAAATCTGGCGGCTGCGGTGGAATTTATGCATACGGCAACGCTGCTGCATGATGATGTTGTAGATGAGTCAAATAAGCGCAGAGGCGCGGCCACGGCTAACTTCATATGGGGTAACAAGGCAAGCGTACTGGTGGGGGATTACCTGCTGGGTAAGGCCTTCCAGATGATGGTATCTGACGGGTCACTTGATGTGCTACGCATACTTTCAGACGCGGCGGCGCATATTGCCGAAGGTGAGGTTATGCAGCTTTCGACCACGCGTAATATAAACACTACTTACGACCAGTATATTCAGGTTGTGCAGGCTAAAACGGCCGAGTTATTTGCGGCTGCGTGCGAGGTTGGCGGGGCTATTGAAGAGCGCCACCAGAAGGAATTAAGGGCATTTGGCGATAATTTCGGTATTGCCTTCCAGATCATTGACGATGCACTGGATTATAGTGCAAACCCTGAGAAATTCGGCAAGACGGTGGGCGATGATTTCAGGGAAGGGAAGGTGACCTTGCCGGTTATATATGCTTACGAGGCAGCAAATGCCGCAGATAAGAAGTTCTGGCAGGAAATAATTGAGGGCGGGGATACCAGCACGGCAGAAAACCTTGCAACCGCAAGTAGAATGATAAAAGAGTCCGGCGCATTCGAAAAAAGCGTGAAAACGGCGCGTGAATATGCGGATAAGGCCAAAAAATCACTTTCAGCTTTCAAGGATAGTGAAGTTAAGGCTGCC
>CAYVII010000181.1:0-3296 GCA_964451475.1 uncultured Rickettsiales bacterium | reverse complement strand
TGTGCTTTTTGCTCAGCGGCGATCTTATCGGCAATAGAGCTGCCTTCGCGGTGGCTGGCAAGGTAAGCAAGAACAAGGCTTGTGCAAATAAAGCCTGTAGCAAGGAAAGAAGTAGCGCGGGTCAAAAAGTTAGCGCTGCCGCGGGCAGAGAATATAGCACCCTGTGAGGAGCCGCCGCCAAGGCCGCTAAGCCCGTCTGAGCTTGTGCGCTGAACTAGGATTACCAAAACCAGTGAAACCACCAGAATTATATGAATTGCTAATATTACTGTTTCCATGCTTGACTCTTATAAACATTTAAATACAAATTGCAAACATGAATTCTGACACAAATAACACTATAAAAAAACCAAGGCCAAGGCCGCTATCACCGCATTTGGGCATCTACAGGAAGCTCATAACCATGGTGACTTCAATAACCCACCGTATCACCGGTGTAGCCCTTACGCTTGGCATGCTGCTTTTTGTAGCATGGCTGGCTATAACCGCTTTTTCACCTGAAAATTATGATTGTTTTGCCGATTTCTGCGCATCGCCTTTCGGCCTTTTCATACTTATAGGCTTTAGCTGGGCTTTCTTCTACCATTTAACAAACGGTATCCGCCACCTTATTTGGGATATGGGCCATGGTTTTGCAGTACCTACTATCAATGTAACAGGCCCTCTTGTTATTATCATCTCAGTTCTATTAACCGCAACTACATGGGCGTTTGTACTATGAGCACTAAACACAAAGCCGGCCGCCATTGGCTAATTGAACGCATTACGGCAGTTGCGCTTATCCCGCTTTGCCTATGGCTGGTTATACAGCTTGCAAACGGCGCGGGTGCAGACCAGCTAACCGCGGCAGCATTCTTGCAAAGCCCTATTAACGCAATACTTACGGCAGCAATAGTTATTATCGGCTTCTGGCACGCGGCAATGGGTGTTCAGGTTGTTCTTGAAGATTATGTGCATGACCTGAAAAAGCGCAAAAACTCTATTTGCACGGTAAACTTCATCTGCCTTGCACTGGCAGCAATTTCACTGGCTTCAATAGTAAAGCTTGCCCTTGCGTAATCTCGCAATATACATTCACTACCCTTTTTGTAAGTCAAAATGTCCTTACTGCGATTTTAATTCGCACGTGCGTGAAAGCGTGGATGCCGATATATGGCGCGAAGCTTATTTGAATGAGCTGGATAAATATAAAGATGAAAAGGCGCAAATAACATCAGTCTTCTTTGGCGGCGGCACACCAAGCCTTATGCCGCCCAAAACAACGGCAGCGATATTAGAGCGCATAGAAAAGAACTGGGGCTTTGCCGCAAAGCCTGAAATTACGCTGGAAGCAAACCCAACTTCGGTTGAATATGAAAAGTTCAAAGATTTTAAAGCTGCAGGAGTAAACCGCGTATCGATCGGCGTGCAAAGTTTTGATGCCGCCGAACTAAAATTTTTAGGACGTGAGCATAACGCCGATGAAGCACGCACCGCAATTAAATACGCACAAGGTGTTTTTGATAATTATTCGTTCGATCTGATTTACGCGCTAACCACCCAAACTCCTAGTGGCTGGGAAAAACAGCTGAAAGAGTCGATCAAACTGGCAGATAAACATATATCGCTCTACCAGCTAACAATTGAGCGCGGCACTAATTTTTATGAGCGTAAGGTTGAAGTCCCGCATGATGAACAAGCCGCCGAGTTTTATGAAGTGACGCAAAATATAACAACAGCGCACGGCCTGCCCGCTTACGAAATTTCTAACCACGCGCAAAAAGGTTTTGAAAGCCTGCATAATTTAACTTACTGGCGCTATGGTGATTACCTTGGCATTGGCCCCGGCGCGCACGGCCGCATGAATGGCCACGCAACCGTGATGACACGCAGCCCTGAAAAATGGCTGCAAAGCCCGCTTGAGACCTCAACCCCGCTAACAGATGAGGAAAAATTTGAAGAACGCGTAATGATGGGCATAAGGCTAAAAGAAGGCCTGCCTGCCGATATAAAACCACGCCTGAGTAATTTAGATATGCTTATTAAAGAAGGCTTCATTGAAGAAACAAACAACCGCATAAAGGCCACAAACAAAGGCTTCCTGGTGCTTAATTCAATAACCGAAAAGCTTCTAGCTTAAAATTTTTTCATCACTTATTTAAGTCTTGACTTAATTAAGTGATATGTTAATATAATGAACATGATGGCCTTTTCAGCACTTGCAGACCCTACCCGTTTCCGCATTATAGAAATGCTGGCAAAGAACGGCCGCATGCCCGTAAATAAAATAAACAAACATTTTAAAGTCAGCGCACCTGCAATATCGCAGCATTTAAAAGTTCTAAAAAAAGCCAATTTAGTAAAGGTAGAGATCAACGGGCAGCAACGTATTTACCTACTTAACCCCGCAGGAATTACAGAAGTTGAGGACTGGCTGGCAAAAACACGCCGCATGTGGGAGTCACGCTTTGATGCATTTGACGCAATGCTGAAAGCAGAACACGCAAAAACAATGAAAACTAAAAGGAAATAACCATGAGCACGTATTTTTCACCATTTGATAAAAAGCTGGATCTTGTACTTGAACGTGAGATTGACGTGCCGAAAGAACTTGTATGGCGCGGCCTTACCGAGCCTGAACTGGTAAAAAAATGGTTCTGCCCAAAACCATGGCAAACCGTTGATTGCCGCATAGACCTGCGTACAGGCGGTGAATTTTATACGGTGATGCAAAGCCCCGAGGGAGAAAAATTCCCCGGCTCAAGCTGCTTCCTGGAAATAATACCGAACCAGCGCCTTGTATGGACTGCCGCGCTGGAAGCCGGCTTCCGCCCCGCTAAACCCGCAGGCGAAGGCAGCAAGGAATGCGCCTCAATAATTTTTACATGCATCATAACGCTGGAAACAAAAGGCAAAGGCACAAAATATACGGCAACCGTTATCCATGCCACGCCTGAACAAAGCAAACAACATGAGGAAATGGGCTTCTTTGATGGCTGGGGCACATGCCTTACACAACTTACCGAAGTTGCTAAAAGCCTGAAATAAGATCCAGCTTTTGCTGTTTTGTAAGAGCTTTCACTTCTGCTTCACGCACAGATGCCTTCTGCGTTCATTGAATTTTTCTGAATGAACAAGCTTAAGCGGGGCACGCCCGCGCGTATATTTTGCCCCCTTGCCTGCAATATGGGCAGCCAGACGCTTTTCAATATCATTTGTAATACCCGTATATAAACTACCGTCGGCACATTCCAGTATATACAAAGTCCATTTAAGTTTCGCTTTTGGCATATTTATATATATTTAGCGCATGGAAA
>CAYVII010000180.1:0-3359 GCA_964451475.1 uncultured Rickettsiales bacterium | reverse complement strand
CTAAGAAATTATAAAAGCAGGGAGAAAAATCTTTTTCATTACATAAAGCGCAGCGTCAAAAGTATCACCTTTTACGCCATGTACCGTATTAACTTGAACAGAGTGTTTAGTACCTGTGGCAGCGCTGCTAATAACGGGATTATCATTTAAGTTTTTGATTGTGATTTTATTTCCAAGCGTTTGTGGGTATGTAAAGCCCTCAACTAATGAAACCAGATCCTGACAGATAGTTGCTAACGAGCCTTTGAGCTTGGGCTGCCATTCAGTTTTTGCTTTTAAACTGGCGCATGGAAGGCCGTTCTGAGAGTCACGCACATAATTCCATAGCTTTTTTCTGAATTCTTTTCGTAATTCAGCAGTGTCGTTGTTGCGCTCTATTTCTCTCCATTGTTGAGTAGCTTCGCACAAAGATAATATAAGCTGCTTGCATGTTTCAAAGGCTTCACGTGGATTTTTATAGTAATCCCTTTGTAATGCAGCCTGTGCAAAGCGGTGCGTAATTGTATTATCAAAATTAGTGTGGTCACCGCGCAGCCTGTTCACAACATCCCTAGAACGGGCTATTACAACACATTCTTCAAGGCTCAATCCGGCTTGTATAGCAGATTGTTGGAATTTTGCGGTAATAAGGTGCTCTTCACCAACATCATATCCTATAATATAAGCACCCTGCCAATCTGCATTGCAAATTTTGTCTGAAGACATATCTGTTGCAGTGCCAAAATTTTTTGTAGCTGTCACAATAGCTTGGTTAGAACGCAAATTTTTAGATAGTTTTTTCTCGTCAACGCCTTGTTGTGCTTTATGTTGTTTCAGATGAGTTGCATTGCCTAAGCCAAATTCAAAAATAGCTTGGTCTGGGTCGCCAACAAGCATTAGTTTGGCACCTGCTTCTTCAAGTTTGCAAAGTATATGTTGTTGCCATGGGTTAGTATCTTGCGCTTCATCTACAATAATTTCAGGGAAACGTCTGGCTATTGCTGCACATACTTTTGGCATTTCATCTAATACTTTAGCTCCCCAATATCTTGCGTGGTCATGCGTATAGAAGCCCTGTTTTCCCATGGCATTTAAAGATTTAAGCGCATCAACAGGTATTTTTGGAAGTGCCATTCCCTTTCCCTGTGAGGAGTATATATATGGTGTGCCATTAGTATTTAAACCAATCATAAGCTCGCCTATGTTAATAGGGAATTGGCCAGAAACTCCTTTGGCGAATTGGACATTCAGTTGCTGTTGATTACTAAGGAATTTTTCATTGCCATTTACTAATGATGGTTGGCGCGAACACTTCATTACTATGTGTCCAAAATTTGAAAGCAGAAACTGAGTGATAAACCCATCCAGAGTACCAACAAAATGCGGTAGTTTAGGTAGAGCTATGTAACCAAGCTCCCTAAATTGTTCTTCAAAGCTATTAATAGCAATATTTGTATGGGATAATAATGCTATGCCGGAACAGCGGGATTGCCAATTCTTAAGGCGTTGAGCCATACGCAGAGCCGTTGTAAATGTTTTGCCGCTGCCGGGGCATGATATAATAACAGCTGAGGCAGAGGCATTTTCTATGACGCTTTTCTGTTCGGCGGTGGCTGAAGACATTATTTGCTGAAGTGCTTCTGTCATGAAGAACCTGCTTCAGAATTATCATTGGTAGCAGTAGGGATAATTTCACCAGCCACATGTTTAATTGCATTAGAAATATAATCTGGGAGCGTGAAAATAGCATTATCTTCAAGTAAATTTGCAAGAGCTTGTGCAAATTCGCCTTTGGAGTTGCAAGATGCGTTAAAAGTTTGAAAGAATTTTGTGGTTTTCAGATGGTCATCAGTTATAGCTGCCAACTCAGTTTCTAGGGTTTGCGCTACTCTTGGGTGGCAAGCTTTAAAGGCGGCGGTAAGCGTAGGCAAATTTTCTGTATTAAGGGCAAGGTCATATTCAAATGTTTTTTTAGAAATAAAGACCTTAATAAAAGCCGTTTCTTTTTCTTTTAGCCCGGTTGCAGTTGCTGAAGCTGCTACAACCTCATTAGATTTAGGATAAACATCAGCTGCTGGGTCAGCGTCTGTAATAATCGCGCATGGTATTTGAATGCCTTTCTCTAAAAGCAGCGCAAGAAATGCATCAAAGTTTAAACCTTGTAAATTTATTACTGAAACAGCTTTTTCTTTCAAATCTATGCCTATTTTCTCTGCAAACAATGGCAATAAAAGAGCTTCAGCAATGCCCTCTACCATTATCAATTTTTTTGCAAAAAATAGCTCGGTGCGGGTTGAGTCTAAAAAGCGTTCTAGTTTGCGTTTTACCGGGTCTGCTATTTTAAGGTTAGAAACGCTTACGCAGTTTATCTTTGTTCCATTGCTGTGGAGGCTTACTATACTATCTAAGGGTGCTTGGCTGGCAAATATGGGGGAATGGGAAGTAACAATTACCTGCACAGGTAGAGTTGCAGCATCCGCGCCGCCAGCCGCTTTAGGCTCTGCCTGTTCTTTTAAGTGGCGCAATAAAAGTGTTTGCAGTTGCGGATGTAAATGGGCTTCAGGCTCTTCAATTAAAAGAGCGCGGTAAGCTGCCTTATGTTCATGAGTAAGTTGGCTTAATACTGCTGCTGTATATACAACATTGTTATAGCCAAGACCATTCTGCTCAACATCCATACCTTCAACAAAAAGAGCAAGCCTGCCAAGAATTCTTTTAAATTCTGTGCCTGCAAAAGACATATCTATTTTTTGGCATAAGTCTTTGCCGGTAATATCTTCAATTTTAGTATTGATTGCACCCGATGCGCCTGAAACAGGCTTTTGTTGCTTAAGCTGGACATCTACTGCTTTTACCATTTCTATAAGTTGGGTCTCATCATCTTTAGAAGAAAAGCTTTTTACAAGCCTTGCAATCTGGCTTGTATAGCCCGGTTTAAGTCCTTCTGTAGGATTGCGTAGGGGCGGCAAATATACGCTCACTAACTCTTCAAGGATTTCAGCGGGTATACTTTCACTTTCATGCGCTCCGCACCATCTTTGTGCCATCAAGCGTCTTCCGTATTTGCCCGGCTTCAGACGTACGCCGAAATACGCCTGAAATCTATCTTCAATAGGTATTAATGCTTCTATGAAAATGGCCTCTTCATCTTTTGTTAGGCCATCAAACACATAACTAAATTCTATTGGGTCATTAGGATTACTTGTTTTTATATCAAGTTCAGTTGGGCTGAATTGCTGTTGGTCAATAGAAGGTAGAAGTGCTCTTAGTGCATCTATTACTGTGCTTTTGCCTATATTGTTCTCACCAACAATAACATTTAAACCTGCGCCAAAGTTTAGTTCGCATGAAGCTATTGACCGATAGTTCTTTATAGTAAG
>CAYVII010000179.1:0-3396 GCA_964451475.1 uncultured Rickettsiales bacterium | reverse complement strand
AGATGCACTAAGTGCAAGTTTTGAAAGGCTGATAAATCTGATAAACGCGAAATGCGATATCATTGAGGCTCAGCTTACCCAAAGGACAAACCCGAATGAGCAGGCGCGAATTGCCGTGATGAAGCATGATTTTGCAGCCGAGCTGGAAGCGCTTGCGCCAATAAGATCATTGCTTGAAGATGATAGCGTGAACGATATTCTTATAAACGGCCCGCATGAAGTTTATATTGAGCAAAACGGCAAGATGATAAAAACTGATATTTCTTTTGCCGATGATCATCATCTCTGGAAAATTGCGTCTGATATTGCAGCACGCGTTAACCGTTACCTGGACCCGCAGCACCCAATGGTGGATGCAAGGCTTTCTGACGGCAGCCGCGTGAATATTGTTACTTTCCCGCTAGCGCTGGACGGCACTGTAATTTCTATCCGAAAATTCAGTAAGAGTATTTTTTCACTGGATAACCTAGTTACTTTCGGCTCGCTTTCTCAGGAAATGGCAGAACTTCTGAAAGTAGCGGCAATGAGTAAACTTAGTATATTGGTTGTTGGCGGCACAGGCTCAGGTAAAACAACTTTGCTTAATGCAATATCGCAGCATATCAACCCCGAGGCGCGTGTTATAACAATTGAAGACTCGGCGGAACTTCGCCTTGCTATACCTCATAAAGTGCGCATGGAAGCAAAGCCGCATATTCACGGCCAGCCAGGTTATACTGAAGTTACTATCCGGGATCTTGTAAAGAACGCTCTGCGTATGCGTCCCGACCGTATAATTGTTGGTGAAACACGCGGGGAAGAGGCTTTTGATATTATTCAGGCAATGAATACCGGTCATGAAGGCTCAATGACAACAATACACTCAAATAATCCGCGTGATGCACTTATAAGGCTGGAAAATATGGTAATGATGGCAGTACCAAACCTGCCGCAAAAAGCAATTCGCCAGCAAATATCATCGGCAGTGAATTTAGTGGTAATGATAGCCCGCCAGCGTGATGGCAAACGTCGCGTTACCCATATTAGCGAAGTTGTGGGCATGGAAGGCGAAACGATTGTTACGCAAGACCTGTTCGAGTTCCGCGATGAAGGCGATGCTCAGGACGGTAAAGTAAAAGGCGTTTTTCGCTCAAACAGTATATTGCCGCGCTTTGCAAAGCAGGCAGTAAGGCTTGGCTTTAAAGATAAGCTATCAGAAATATTCAAACTGAAATTATAATAAAAAAGGCCGCTAAATAGCGGCCTTTAATTTACTTGTTACAAAACTTAGTCAGCTTTGAAAACTTTGTTTGCCGCAAGGTTTGCATTCGCAAAATCCCAGTTTACAAGATGCTCAAGGAAAGCAGTTGTAAAGTCAGGACGGCGGTTTTGGTAATCAAGGTAATAAGCATGTTCCCAAACATCTAGAGTGATGATTGGAATAGCACCTTTAGTAAAAGGAGTTTCAGCATTGCCTGTTTTTACAACTTTAAGCTTGCCGCCATCATTAACTAACCAAGCCCAGCCAGAACCGAATTGGGTTGTTGCCGCGTTTTTGAACTCTTCAACGAATTTATCGTATGAACCGAAATCAGCATCAATTTTATCTGCGATTGCGCCAGTAGGTTTTCCGCCGCCTTTTGGCTTCATAGAATTCCAGAAGAAGGTGTGATTCCACACCTGCGCTGCGTTATTGAAAATAGGGGCTTTAGAAGCATCACCCGCAGTTGCGCGTACGATCTCTTCAAGTGTTTTGCCTTCAAGGTCAGTACCTGCAATAAGCTCATTCAGCTTTGTAACGTAAGCATTATGGTGCTTTTTATGGTGAAAGCTGAAAGTATTGGCTGTCATATGCGGTTCAAGTGCATTATCTGCATATGGAAGCGCTGGTAGTGTGAATGGCATAAATTTTCCTTTAGTTGGTTTAGTTGTAAGAGCGTTTACCTGAGAAGGTATGGTAGTTGCAATTGCTGCTCCCGCCATGCCTATTACAAATTGTCTTCTGTCGATCTTCATATTTTTAAAAATAAACTCCCCATCACATAAATAGTCCATAAGGAGTTACTGTCAAGTTGGCTGTGGCTGCGGATTTGAGAATGACTCTCATTTATTTTCCCAGAATCCAAAGGCTTAAAAATTTCTTAGTAATAGATTTAGAATTAATTAACTCTGCACAGGTTACTATAAAAATTGAGGTAATTTATGCGTTCAGGTTTTACTTTAGTTGAGCTCTCAATTGTTCTGGTGATTATTGGTTTGCTGATAGGCGGCGTACTTGCCGGACAGAGTATGGTAGATACTGCAAGGGTTACAAGAATTGTAAAAGACCTTAGCACTTATGAAATAGCGATTTCGCAGTTCTATAATAATTTTAAGACCATTCCGGGTGACTCAAATCAATTCACTCCCGCCGGCAACGGTAACAGAGTATTTGATAGCGGTGCATGCATAGGTGCCAATAGCGGTGATGAGTCCACCCAGGTATGGGGGCATTTATCTTTAGCGGGTATGTTAAAAGATAGTTTTGGCGCATACAGGCCAACTGGTTGCGCAGGCGGTACGCATAATGCAACTTATGAAGATATAAGTAATGCAGGCATAGTCTGGCCTTTTATGGTAGTTGACGGACCCGCTGCCGCATATTTAAACAAAAAGAAAGCTCCTGTTACGCTACGGACAAGCTATAACAGTATTGTAGGCGTTGAAGTTAACGGACTTATAATGAGTGTTTTTTTCAATACGCAAGATCTTAAGGCGCTGGAGGTAAAACTTGGCGCCGCTCCGCCGGAAGCCGGTTCTACGGAAGGACGATGGGTAAATTTTTACGGGCAGGGTATGTGCTATGACTTAATGGCTGACAGTGCCCCATGCGCCGATGTTGAAACTGGCGCAGGACATTTACATTATCATTTTAGGCTTGATTAACTTCTCTGTTCCGGTCCAGCCAGCCCTGCAGAATGTAGGCAGCTGCAAGCTTATCGGAAAGTTCATTGCGGCGCTGGCGCGTCATATCGGCCGAAAGCATCATATTTTCAACTACCCGTGATGACATGCGCTCATCCTGAAATTCTATGGGTAGGTTTATTTCCTTTTGCAGGTTACGGCCAAATGCTTTTACAGACTGGTAGCGCGGACCTTTACTGCCATCCATTTCCAGCGGCAGGCCAATTACAAAACCCGCCGGGTTCTTTTCAGTGATTATAGGTTTTATATCCTGCATGAATTTCTTTCTATCAAGCACGGCCAGCGGTGTTGCCACAGTGCCAGATTGGTCACTTACGGCAACGCCAACAGCGCGGTCACCCACGTCAAGCCCTATAATCCTTTGGTTTTTTGTAAAACTATCTGCCATAATACAAACTGTATAGCATGGTAAAGAAAAAGAAAAAACTGCTTAAAAATAGAACTCTGGTTGGC
>CAYVII010000178.1:0-3419 GCA_964451475.1 uncultured Rickettsiales bacterium | reverse complement strand
CACGCTGGTTATCCGCAAAGCTTACGGCGGTGCATATATAGTAATGAGTTCAAAACACCTGCGCGGTGATATCAACTTTGCATGGCCGAATGCCGAGATTGCGGTTATGGGCCCTAAAGGCGCGGTTGAGATCATTTTCCGCGGTGATAAAGACCTTGCAGCCCGCGAAGCCGAGTATAAGGAAAAGATAGCAAACCCGTTCGTAGCTGCATCACGCGGTTACCTTGACGATGTTATCCGGCCGCAAAATACGCGCTTCCGCATTTGCCGCGCGCTTAGCCTGCTAAGCAACAAGGAAGAAGACCGTCCTTGGAAAAAGCACGATAACCTGCCTTTATAATTACAAAATACAGAAACCGTAACCGGTGAGAAAAATTTATGTTTGAAAAAATACTTATAGCTAACCGTGGTGAGATCGCAGTACGCATTATCCGTACCTGCAAAAAGATGGGCATCAAAACCGTTGCCGTTTACTCGGAAGCCGATATCAACTCACTTCACGTTCGTGAAGCTGATGAAGCGGTACATATTGGCGGCTCACGCGCATCTGACTCATATCTTGATATGAAGAAGATAATTGAAGCCATAAACCGCACGGGCGCTGACGCTGTTCACCCGGGCTACGGCTTCCTTTCCGAAAACACAAAATTCGCGCGGGCAGTAAAACGCGCTGGCGCAGTATTTATTGGCCCGAGCCCTGAAGCTATCAAGGCAATGGGTGATAAGATCGAATCTAAAAAACTGGCTAAAGAGGCGGGAGTAAGCTCTGTTCCCGGATATCTTGGCGTTATCCCTGATGCGAAAGAAGCAGTAAAGATCGCGAAGAAAATCGGCTATCCCGTAATGATCAAAGCATCGGCAGGCGGCGGCGGTAAAGGTATGCGTATCGCATGGAACGACAAAGAAGTTCTGGATGGCTTCAAGGCCTCAATGTCGGAAGCAAAATCAAGCTTTGGCGATGACCGCGTATTTATTGAGAAATATATTACTTCTCCGCGCCACATTGAAATCCAGATCCTTGCCGATCAGCATGGCCATTACCTTGCACTCGGTGAACGCGAATGTTCTATACAGCGCCGTCACCAGAAAGTAATTGAAGAAGCTCCTTCAAGCTTCGTAGACGCTAAAACGCGCCAGAAAATGTATGACCAGGCTAAAGCGCTTGCAAAAAAGGTTGGTTACTATTCTGCCGGTACGGTTGAGTTCATTATGGACAAAGACCGTAACTTCTACTTCCTTGAAATGAATACGCGCCTGCAGGTGGAACACCGTGTTACCGAGCTTGTTACAGGTATTGACCTTGTTGAACAAATGATACGCGTTGCAGCAGGTGAAAAACTAAGCTTCACGCAAAAAGATGTTGTTCTTGAAGGGCACGCATTTGAAGCACGTATTTATGCCGAAGATCCATCACATAACTTCCTGCCTTCGGTTGGCCGCTTAACGCGTTACGAAGTGCCTAAAACACGTAAAAACCTGCTTCTTGACACAGGTGTTTATGAGGGCGGCGAAGTAAGCATGTTCTATGACCCGATGATCGCGAAGCTTTGCTCAGTAGGTAAAACGCGTGATGAAGCGATCGAAGCAATGCAAACAGGCCTTTCTGAATTCTTTGTTGAAGGTGTCTCTGCCAATATCTCATTCCTTGAGTCTATCGTGCGCCATGAGCGCTTCCGCAAAGGTGATATCTCAACAAACTTTATTTCGGAAGAATATCCGGAAGGTTACAACGCAACAGAACTGACTGAAGAAACCACCTTCAAGTTCATTTGCGTTGCGCTGTTCATGTATCTGGACGATGCAAAGCGCGCCAGCACGACCACCCAACAACTTCCGGGCCGCCGCCGCGTGATTGGCCCGCGCTGGGTTGTAAAAATTGAAGACAACGAATATCCGGTTTATGTTGAAGATAAAGACGGCGGATATGAGATTGAATGCAAGAACCGCCTGTTCACTATTCATTCAAACTGGAATTTGGGCAGCAACCTGTTTCAGGGTACCATCAATGACGAGAACATTACGTTCCGTATACGTTACCTGACCGAAGGCTACCGCCTGACGCATGGCGGTAACCGGGTTAACGTGGTAGTGCGCAGCCCGCGCACCGCGCAGCTTGGTTATTACATGCCGAAAAAATCTGAGTCTAAAAAAACCAATAAACTTATTGCCCCTATGGCAGGCCGCATAGTACGCGTTGCCGTTAAAGAAGGCGAAACAGTTAAGGCAGGCTCTGAACTTCTGGTGATTGAAGCAATGAAAATGGAAAACCTGATCAAAGCCACGCACGATGTTAAAATTGAAAGCGTGAAAATAAAAGACGGTGATTCTGTTGGTGCTAACCAGGAACTTATAAAGTTCGGCAGCTAATATTGCCTTATGGATAAAATAAAAAAAGCTCCGGTGTTTACCGGAGCTTTTTTATTTATAGATGTTTGTTTATTCAACGCTTTCAAAATTTTTATCTTTGGCAAGGGCTTTAAGTTCCTGCGGTTCGCCGTGGATGGCCTTAAGCACAAGAGTCATGCCTTTAACAATGCCGGCCATGTAGGCTGCCTGTTCTTTATCGGCCGCTGTGCCGTTAAGCAGTGCATCACGCACATTGGCGTTCACCTGCATGCTTTCAACACGCGCCATATATTTGGTGGCAATCTCACGCAGCGCGAACTGGATTGGCTTTGGCAGCTCTTCTTCTGATTTTGAAAGCTCGCTAAGTTCCCTGTCGGAAATACCAACTTCCGTGCATAGGCTATCAAACCATTTAATGCCATAAACGCTGGCGGCTATTTGTATAAGGTCACTTCCCTTCATTTATCTTCCTGATTGTATGGTTGGTATATTGCCAGCCGGTAATGCCCGTTAGTATTGCCGCAACCCAAAGCAGCAGGCTGGACCAGATACTTACAGGGCTATACAGCAATGCAATGATTGCAACGAACTGTATTGTTGTTTTCCATTTAGCCAGTTTGGTTACGGGCATGGCAATTTTTTGCTGACCCAAAAATTCACGCAGGCCGCTAACTAAAACCTCGCGCAGTAATATTACTACAACTGCAATAGTATCCAGCCCATCAAGCTGTTTTACTAAAAATATGAGGACCGCTGTTACCAGAAGTTTATCGGCAATAGGGTCTAGCATTGCGCCTAGTTTACTTTCCACTTTATATTTACGGGCGAAGTAGCCGTCAAAAAAATCAGTCACGCCGGCAATTACAAAAAGCACAAGCGCAACATGGTTGAAACCGCCAAGCAAGGCAACCACCACAAGCGGGATAATTGCAATACGGCCAAGGGTAAGTATGTTAGGCAGATTTTTCATGCCCATTTAATACAGCTAGTGGAAGTGGTTGTAAATGATTTCCGCAGTCTGGCGGTTGATGCCTTTTACCTGCATAAGGTCTTCAATAGTAGCTACTTTGATG
>CAYVII010000177.1:0-3543 GCA_964451475.1 uncultured Rickettsiales bacterium | reverse complement strand
AGGAGCGCTATTCCCAAAACCTTCTATTGATACAGGCATGGGATTAGAGCGCGTTTCATCGGTTCTGCAGGGCAAACATAATAACTACGAAACTGACCTGTTCATGAGCCTTATCAGGAATTCGCAGGAACTAAGCAAAGGCGGCGATATTACCAGCCACCGAGTAATCGCAGACCATCTTCGCGCAACCTCATTCCTTATTGCCGATGGCGTTATGCCAAGCAACGAGGGCAGGGGCTACGTACTGCGCCGTATCATGCGCCGCGCAATGCGCCACTTATACCATCTTGGTACCAAAGAAGCCTCAATGCACAAACTGGTGCATGAACTTGTAAAATTAATGGGCGATGCTTACCCTGAGTTGGTTCGCGCTGAAAGCTTAATTAAAGCTACCATCCAGAATGAGGAGGAGCGCTTCCGCGAAACTCTTGGACGCGGTATCAAGCTTCTTGAAGATGAAACTGCCAAAATAAGCAATGACACACTTCCGGGTGAAGTTGCTTTCAAACTATACGATACTTACGGCTTCCCGATTGACCTGACGGCAGATATCCTGCGCCGCGAAAATAAAAAGGTTGATGAAGCGGGCTTTGAAAAAGCAATGGCTGAGCAAAAAGCACGCGCAAAAGCAGCGTGGAAAGGATCAGGCGAAAAAGCAACTGAAGAGATCTGGTTCGATATCAAAGAAGAATTCGGCTCTACTGAGTTCCTTGGCTACAATGCTACAAAAGCGCAAGGCAAAGTAGTTGCGCTTGTTGCAAACGGCGCGCGCGTACAAAACGCGAATAAAGGTGACAAAGTTATGCTGGTTGCCAACCAGACCCCATTCTATGCAGAAAGCGGCGGTCAGGCAGGTGATACCGGTATTATCAACATTACCGGCGGCAAACTAAAAGTTACCGATACCCTTAAAAAACTTGGCGAACTTCATGTTCATATCTGTGAAGTTATCGAAGGACCTGTGAAAATTGGTGATACTGCCGAGTTTGAAGTAGATGCAAAACGCCGTGACGCTATCCGCGCAAACCACTCGGCCACGCATATACTTCACAAAGTTCTGCGCGAAGTTCTGGGTGACCACGTAACGCAAAAAGGCAGCCTTGTTGCGCCGGAGCGCCTTCGTTTTGATATATCTCATAATAAAGCACTGTCAGCTGAAGAAACTAAAAAAATCGAAGATGAAGTAAACCGCCGCATTCGCAGCAATCATGGCGTTGCAACCAAGCTGATGACGCCTGATGCTGCTATCAAGGCAGGTGCAATGGCATTATTCGGTGAAAAATACGGTGATGAAGTGCGTGTTCTTTCAATGGGAGAATCTGTTGAGCTTTGCGGTGGTACTCACGTTAACGCAACAGGAGATATCGGCTTTTTTAAAATAGTTTCAGAAGGAGCCATTGCCGCAGGCGTCCGCCGTATTGAAGCCGTAACAGGCCAAGAGGCGGTTAAGTTTGCACAGGAACAGGAAAGCCTTGTTGGTGATATTGCTGCAAGCCTTAAAGTAGCTCCTGCACAAATACTGGAGCGTATTGAGCAATTGCAAGCTGCACAAAAGAAACTTGAAAAAGAGCTTTCCGAAGCAAAAAAGAAATCAGTGGGTGACCTGACCGCTGAAGTAATAAACGGCGTAAATTTCATTGGCAAAAAACTTGATGGTTTAGGTGCAAATGACGTGCGCGAAATAGCTGAGAACTTACGCAAAAAATCAAACAGCGTTATTGCTTTATTTGGCATTGCTGACGGCAAAATATCAATCGTAACCGCAGTTTCCGATGACCTTAAAGATAAATACAAGGCACCTGAACTTGTAAAACTTGCATCTGAAGCAACCGGCGGCAAAGGCGGCGGCGGTAGGCCTGAAATGGCTCAGGCCGGCGGTGTTGACGCAGCTAAGGTTGATGATGCGCTTGGAAAGCTGAAATCTGCTATCTAATTAGCAGGCGGCACAATATGCCTTACGCCTGCCATTACATCCGTATATGAATCTGCGGCAAATTTTGGCAGGGCTTTATCTTTTATCATATTGAACGCCAGCTCAATTGTGGGAATAACAGCAGGGTTCTGCATGGTAAAATTCAAATATTTCACGGTATAGATAGCCATTGAATTATCGGGGCTGAAAACTCCAAGCGTATCACCGTCTTTAAGCTTCTTTGCGCCCCAGTCCCAGCCAAACTCTTTATTTAGCTGGATGCCCCACAAAGACGAAAGACTTATCACCATGCGCTGATGATGCTGATCTTTTTTCACTTCATCAGGGTTTGCCTGCCAGCCGCGTACAAAAAGATCTATAGCCGCAACTACATGCATGGGTTGATGGTCTTCGCTAAGCTGCAACATTCTTAAAGCGTCCTGAGAAGATGCTTTGATATTTTCCAGGATTTCGGCAGGCAGTGCATTTTTAGTCATATCTAGAACTTTATAAGGTCCTGCATGCCGTACATGCCGGGCCTTTTGCCTTTAAGCCATTGCGCGGCTTTGATCGCGCCGCGAGCGTAAATATCACGGCTTGATGATTTATGCGTGATCTCTATGCGGTCATTATCACCTGCGAAAATAACTATATGGTCACCAACCACGCTGCCGCCGCGAAGTGCTGCATAGCCGATCTCACCGCGTTTACGCTCACCGTTGCGGTCATGCTTAACATTACGCGTAAACTTCACGCCACGGCCTTTTGCCGCTGCTTCGCCAAGAATCAGGGCGGTTCCCGAAGGGGAATCCTTTTTGTAGCGGTGGTGCATTTCCAGAATTTCGATATCGTAAGAATCATCAAGAAGCTCTGCCGCTTTCTGTGTAAGGAATGCCGCAAGGTTAACACCTACGGACATATTCTGTGACCAAAAGATTTGAGTTTTGGCAGAAAGTTTTTTCAGCTCTTTAAGGTCATCATCGGTAAAACCCGTAGTGCCTATTATATGTATTTTTTTATGCTTCGCGGTAAGTTTTGCAAACTGCAAAGTTGAAGAAGGGTGCGTAAAATCAATAACTGCATCTGATTTTTTTATCAGCGCTTCAATATCATCACCTTTATCAGCCCCGCCGGAAAGAGTTACACCTTTAGTGGCAGAAACTTCCGCCATCAAAACCTGGCCCATGCGGCCTTTATTACCAAGAATACCTATTTTCATGGGGTTATAATAACTCTAAACGTGGAACTGGCAACCGGTAAACTACTCAGAGCCCCAAAGGTCTTTTACTTTTCCAAAAAAGCCTTCATTGTTGTTTTCTGCCTTGTCGGAGCTTTCACCTAACGTATCTTCAAACTGCTTAAGCAGTTCTTTTTGCTTTTTGCTCAGGTTTTTTGGAGTTTGCACTTTTACATGTATGTACATATCACCTTTGCCCGATGAATGCAGGATGCTCATGCCTTTTTCCTTAAGGCGGAATTTTGCGCCGCTTTGCGTGCCTTCAGGTATTTTTACCTTAGCTGTTGAGCCGTCAATACACTTAACTTCAATGCTGCCGCCAAGAGCCGCAGTTGTCATGCGCAGAGGCATTTTAATATGGATATCGTTACCTTCGCGCTTGAATTGCTGGTTG
>CAYVII010000176.1:0-3603 GCA_964451475.1 uncultured Rickettsiales bacterium | reverse complement strand
GCGGTTAGCAGCTTGCCTTTACAGTCAATTGTTTCATCTGCCTTAACTTTACCAAGGCTGCCGAAATCTTTGATCTTGCCGTCCTGTATTAGCAGGTCACCTTTTTTATCATAGCCACTTTCAGCATCAAAGATGCGGGCATTGGTAAGCAGCAATGTACCTTTATGAGCTTTCAGCTTTTGCAGGGGAAATTTGCTCATGATAAGAACTCCAGTACTGCCTGCCTTACTGCCACGCCCATTTCAACTTGTTCCAGTATTATGCTGCGGTTGATGTCATCGGCCAGCATGCTTGAAATTTCCACGCCGCGGTTGATTGGGCCCGGGTGCATAACGCGGACATCATCTTTTGCAAGCTTCAGCTTTTCGTGGTTAAGGCCGTAATATTTATAATATTCACGCGCACTAGTTACGAACGCGCTGTTCATGCGTTCTTTTTGCAGGCGCAGCATCATGATGATATCACAATTCTTGATGCCTTTTTTGATATCGGTGAAAACTTCAACGCCGCATGATTTTAGATATTCACGGCTTGGCAGAAGTGTTGGCGGCGCTACCACGCGCACATTTGCACCCATTTTGGTAAGCAGTAAAATATTTGAGCGTGCTACGCGTGAGTGCAGGATATCACCGCATATAGCAATGTTAAGGCCTTTGATCTTGCCTTTGGAATTCTTGATAGTGGTTGCATCCAGCAGAGCCTGAGTCGGGTGTTCGTGCCAGCCATCGCCCGCATTTATAACCGAGCAATTCACCTTATCGGCCAGAAGCTTTACCGCGCCCGATTCAGAGTGGCGCACCACAATGAAATCAGGGTGCATCGCGTTTAGCGTCATTGCTGTATCAAGCAGAGTTTCACCCTTACGTGTGGAAGAGGTGTCTGTCTGCATATTTATAACATCTGCGCCAAGGCGCTTGCCTGCAAGTTCAAAGCTGGTAACGGTGCGGGTGGAATTTTCAAAGAAAAGGTTTATCAGGGTGCGGCCTGCAAGGGTGGTTTGTTTTTTGTTAGCTTTGCCATCTAATGCCCTATTGACTGCGGCATGGTGATTTGCCCTTTTGATTATGGCCTCTATTTGTGAAGGCCCAAGGTCTGCGATGCTAAGTAAGTGCTTCATTAAAAATGACCTTTTACATGTTCTTGCGGCATAATACAAGTATGTTATAGTTCCGCCTATGAGAAAATTACTGGCAATTACCGGCTTTCTGGCGACTTCATTTGGTTTGAGCGCATGTGCAATTTCGGGCGAAGAAGCAAGCAAAGACAAACGATTGCAGGAACTTAACGAAGCTGCGAATGAGGTTAACACTCCTACTATTGAAAGCACCCAGCTTGAATCTGCCGAAGCGGCCGAGAAAGTGGGCAGCCTTGTTAAGGCCGAGTATTATTACAGCCAGCTGGTTGAAGCACGCCCTAATAACCTTGATTATCAGTTCCGCTACGCAGAAATTTTGCGTAAAGCCGGTAAGTGCGAGCAGGCAATGAAAGGTTATGAAAAAATAATTGCGGCAAAACCCGGTGATATGAATGCGCTTGAAGGTAAAGCTTTATGCCTTCTGGCAGTTGGCAAGAACCCGCAGGCAGCGGATATATTCTCACAAATATTAGTGGCAGAGCCTAACCGCTGGAAGTCACTTAACGGTGCAGGTTTGATATTTGCGGGCGACAAAAAATTCAATGAAGCGGCGCAGTATTTTAATGCGGCCTCTGATGCAAGTGACGGCAACCCCGCGGTAATGAATAATCAGGGCCTGGCTAAAGCACTGACAGGCAATTTCAAAGACGGCATCAAGATCCTTGAAAAAGCCATGCTGAAATCTGAGAATAATACAGGCCAGAAACGTAATATCGCGCTTAACCTTGCGCTGGTTTACGGTATATCGGGCGATGAAGATATGGCTGAGCGCACTGCCCGCCCTTACCTGACGGAACCGCAGCTTTATAATAATCTGGGCGTATATGCCGAGCTGGCGAAAGACAGAGACCTTGCAAAGACCTATCTTAACAAGGCACTTCAGGGCGCACCGATTTATTATGAACGCGCGTGGGAAAATCTTGAACGCGTAAACTCGGAAAAATAAATGGCTGATCTGGCAGATGCTTTGCTGGAAAAGCTCGAAACCGTAACAACGGAGACAAAAGCCGTCGCGAAAAAGCCGCATCATTTAGGCCACCGTAAAAGGCTGAAGGAAAAATTTCTAAACGCTCCCGCCGCAATGGCAGATTATGAGATACTGGAAATATTGCTGTTCCCGTCATCTCCGCGTAAAGATGTTAAGCCACTGGCAAAAGAGCTGATTAACGCGTTTGGCAGCATAGATAAAGTTTTTGCGGCAAACACTGCCGAGCTTAAAAAAATAGCGGGCATGAATGCAACGGCGATAGCATCACTTAAAATAGTGCCTGAAGCAGTTAACCGCCTTTTATACCGTGAGGCAAAAGAAAAACCCGTGCTGAACTCATGGATAAAATTGCTGGATTATTTGCGCGCGCAGATGGGTAATTTGAAAGAAGAACAGTTCCGCGTATTGTTTTTAAACTCAAAGAACATGCTTATTGCCAATGAAGTGCAGTCTGAGGGTACTATCAACCATACTATGGCTTACCCGCGTGAGATTGTTAAACGTGCGCTGGAACTTGGCGCTGCCAGCATAATATTGGTGCATAACCACCCAAGCGGTGACATTAACCCATCACGTGCAGATATTGAGCTTACGCACCAGATTATTGCAGCGGCAAAACCGCTGGCGCTAAATGTGCATGACCATGTGATAATTGCCGAAACGGGGCATTACAGCTTTAAAACAAAAGGTATCATCTAGCTTGGCAAACAAAGGTAAGTACCAAAAGAAACAGGACACGCGCGATATATATGGCCGCGCTTTAATTTATGTGCTGCTGGTATATGTGCCGTTCTTTACCCTGCTTAATTTGCTGCGCTTGTGGGGCTTTGGTTTTGGTATTGGTGACCTTGGGGTATTCAACCAGATAATTCATAACACAGCAGAAGGTAATTTCTTCCAGACAAGTTTAAAATATCCGTATAGCGCGGAAGGGAACTGGCTTGGCTTCCACTTCATGATATTGCCCATAATATTTGCGGCGGCCTTTTATTATATATTCCCGCATATTGAAGTACTTAGTTTTTTGCATGTTGCACTTGTAAGTTTTACGGCGATTGTGATTTATAAAACCTGCCTGAAGCTTAATCTTAGCGCGGCATGGTCTTTTTTCTGGGCGGTTATTTATCTTAGCAACCTGATGACGCTTTACCATGCGCTGTTCAGCTTTCAGGAAGCAAGCTTTGCCGTATTGCTGATGGCGCTTGGATTTTATTTTACTATCAGCAAAAATTTTAAAGCGCTGGCCATCTGCTGTTTGCTTTTGATATTAACCAAAGAACAATATGGCCTTACCTGTACGGGCTTTGGTATTTTATGGGCGCTATACCATAATGAATATAAGCGCGGTGCTGCCATGGCGGCATTTGGAATCTTCACATTCATTGCCGTTATGTTTTTTATTATTCCTTATTACAGCCCTTATGATGCGCATTTCATGTTGGCAAAAGGCGCAGACACAGCCAATTATGCCCGCTATATC
>CAYVII010000175.1:0-3606 GCA_964451475.1 uncultured Rickettsiales bacterium | reverse complement strand
TCTTTCCTGAAGAACCAGTCGGAATTTCTGATACTGCTTACACAATCAGCGCGCGATAACGGCACATATGCAAGGATCAAAAAAGTTCTTCATACCGCCGAAAGATATGAAGATGCAGCTCACGGAAAGAACGGCACGAAAGAAGTTCCAAAAATTTACCCTGAAGCTGAACAGCTTTTCATTGGCACTGCCATCAGGGCTCTTAAAGCATGCCATAAAGATGCAACCCATTTGGAAAAAAAGAACGGCAATAAATGATGCTATGGAAAAGACCCTTGCTAACCTTGAGCACCGCAAAGAAGTAGGACAGCAGCATTTGGCAGAAGTAATGGAAATGAAAAAAATGGCCGGCAATAGGCTTACAAAGTAGAGAATATACAAAGACTTAATACTTAATTAGCAATTTAGCCGCTATAATACAGGATAAAATACAAAGGTAAGAACAATGTCAGAAGTACCAAAAGCAACGCCTGTAAATGTTATAAACGGTATTGATAACAACAAGCTAATGCCCTTTCTGAAAGAAAGGATGGCTGAAAGCTTTAACAAGCCATATTCAACTTTTGATAATCTACAGCCTGCAACAGATGTTCCCGTACATATAAACACGCGCCAGAACACGCAGGAATTTAATTACATGTGCAAACTGGCAAACGGCCATGATGCAAACATTACCGTTAGCGTTTCTAACGAAACCGGAGTTGTCAGCATCAGAACTTCCGAAAGCCATATTGATAAAGG
The DNA here is from genome assembly GCA_964451475.1 of uncultured Rickettsiales bacterium. Lineage (GTDB taxonomy): Bacteria > Pseudomonadota > Alphaproteobacteria > Rickettsiales > 21-14-0-20-44-7 > CAYVII01. The sequence goes on along the minus strand of CAYVII010000175.1, from coordinate 2,865 downwards.
CCAAAGGATATTCACTCCCGTAAGCGAATACAAAGACATCAAAGATTTTAGCGCATTCAAGGAAGCCGTAGACAGAACAGGTATTTTAAACCCTAACGCGCAGGATAAATTCCCTAACCTGAACTCTGCTATGGAAGCGGCAAAAAGCAAAATATACAGGGAAAAACCAAACTCAATAAGAGAAATAGATGGCCCTTCCTCTGAATTCCACAACGCACAGCTTGACCTTGAGCGCATTGCAAACGCAAAAGACCAGTTGCAGCAAAGCACACAGCATGAATATTTCAGCCGTGATGTAATGTCAAAACAGCGCGTTACAGCGGGCGAGATACTTCTGGATGTAAAAAATCCTGATGCGCATTTTGGCCAGATGGCAGTAACCCTTACAAAAGCAGGCATTGACCTAAAGAAAGATCCTTACAAATCCGAGTTTGAAGCTTATAAAACCGATGTACGCGGCGCTTTCGAAGAAGCAAAGATCAAAACAATCGAGCTTGATAAAGAGCTTAAGGCAGCAGGTAAAGAAGGCGTAGGCAAAGCTTACGAGGAAGTAATCTACCCGCCTGCCGATGCCAAAACACTTGGCGGCCTTAAGACACAAGGCGCTGAAAGAATGGTCTAGCAAAAACATTGATTAGATAAGCACTAATCACTATAACAGCCGCATGGCTGATATTTGCATCATTGATTACGGCTCAGGCAATTTGCGTTCTGTCGCAAAAGCATTTGAGCATGTTGCGCAAGGTAACGTTACCGTTACAAGAAACGCCGCTGATCTTGCAAAAGCAAGCCATATAGTACTACCCGGCGTTGGCGCATTTGGTGATTGCATAAACGGCCTTAAAGCAATCAACGGCATGACAGATGCACTTGAAGCAGAAATACTGGGCAAGAAAAAACCCTTCCTTGGCATATGCGTTGGCATGCAATTACTGGCTGAATATGGTAATGAATACGGCTCACATAAGGGCCTTGGCTGGATAGAAGGAACTGTTGATTACATTAAAACAAAACCTGAACTTCCCATCCCGCATATGGGCTGGAACGAGCTGGAATTCAAAAAGCCCAATAAGCTGACCCAAGGCGTGGCAAAAGATGTTTATTTTGTCCACTCTTACTGTTTTAACGCCAAAAACCCTTCAGATGTGGTTGCCACAACCAACTATGGCACTGAAATAACTGCGATTATTGCGCGTGATAACATCATGGGCATGCAGTTCCACCCTGAAAAAAGCCAGCAGGCGGGTTTGGTATTACTAAGAAATTTTTTAACTATTTAGAGTAACATAATCATCATGACACAGACCGCACAAAACCTGCCTCCGCTTGTTACAGTAGAAAGGCTAGAAGAGTTCAAAGGCTCTGACATGGATGACCTTTGCGATGCAACCGAAGCAACTATGGAAAATATTACCGAGGGCGGCCTTGGCTTTTCCATTGGCTTCAAACAGCTAACAACACCAAGCCGCGAACGTCTGGAACATTACTGGAAAGGTGTTCTGCTTGTACCTGAGCGCGAACTTTATATCGGCCGCCTTGATGGTGTTATTGCCGCGGCAATACAGCTTATAAAACCTGCCCCAAGCAATCAGGCACAAAGCTTCGCGGTACATGCGCGTGAGCATTTCGTGGCTCCTTGGGCACGTGGTCACGGCCTTGCAAAATATCTGCTTGGTGCGGTTGAAGACTCCGCCCGCTCACAAGGCTATAAAATTTTAAAACTGGAAGTACGCGCATCACAGGATGGTGCAATCGCCCTTTACGAAAACCTTGGTTACAAAAAATGGGGCGTGCTTGATAAATATGAGATGGTTGACGGCAAATATGTTGCGGGCTATTTCTATTACAAAGACTTGATATAGGAATTTATGATCATCTACCCTGCTATTGATTTGAAAGACGGTAACGCGGTGCGCCTTTTGCAAGGCCGCATGGAAGACGAAACTATCTTTTCAACCTCACCTCACGAAGTTGCAAAAAAATTTGAAGAAAGCGGCTTCAAATGGATTCACGTGGTCGATCTTAACGGTGCTGTAGACGGCAAACCTAAAAACATCTATTCGGTTTCAAAGATCATTAAATCTGTAAAAACCCCTATACAGCTTGGCGGCGGCGTACGCGATATTAAAACCGCCGAAGCATGGATAGAAGCAGGCGTAAGCCGAATTGTGGTTGGAACGATTGCAGTTTCAAAACCAAAGATAGTAGCTGAGATGTGCCAGAAATTCCCCGGCAAAATTGCTGTGGGCATTGATGCAAAAGACGGCATGGTTGCAACCGACGGCTGGGTAAAAAAATCTCAGACATCGGCTCTGGACCTTGCAAAACAAATGCAGGATGTTGGCATTGCCGCAATTATTTACACAGATATCAGCCGCGACGGTTTGATGTCAGGCCCTAACTTTGAAGGCACTATCAAAATGGCCGAAGCAACAAATGTTCCTCTGATCGCATCGGGCGGTATTTCATCGGTTGATGATGTGAAAAACTACAAAGAGTCAGGAAAAATTGCAGGCTGCATAATTGGCCGCGCAATATATGACGGGGCTATTAAGGCTGAAGAGGTTCTGAAGATCTAGCCTCAGTCCCCGGTCTTTTCTGTTCAAGCCCCTGTAGTTTACAATAATCACGCGCTAAATTTGCCGTCAGGCTTAAAAGGGTATAAGGCTCTGCCGCCGGCTCCTGGCCTATACGTGCATCAACTTTTCTTACAAAAGAATCAAAATATCCTTCATTCTTTTCAACGCCGAATTTATAACCGCTTATTCCCACCATTAAATTTGCTTCTTTTATTTTACCGGCACGCTTTACAACCTCTTTTAATTTCTCTTCGGCATTATCAAAATTACCCGTGCTGTTTTCACG
>CAYVII010000174.1:0-3673 GCA_964451475.1 uncultured Rickettsiales bacterium | reverse complement strand
AACAGCGCGAAAAATATAAAGACAGGTTGGGAGACTTGTCTTTATATTGCTGACCAGACTAACCGGGATAAATAAATAGGGGAAAGACACGATGTCACTACTTGATTCAGAAAGCATTTACAAACCATTCAACTACCCTTGGGCTTACGAGGCTTGGCACATGCAGCAACGTATCCACTGGTTGCCCGAAGAGGTTCCTCTGGCCGATGACGTTCGTGACTGGAAAAAAGTTCTGAGCAGCGGTGAAAAACACCTGCTAACGCAGATATTCCGTTTCTTCACCCAATCTGATATTGAGGTGAATAACTGCTACATGCGCAAATATTCAACAGTATTTAAGCCTACTGAAGTTTGCATGATGCTTGCGGCATTCTCTAATATGGAAACCGTACACATTGCTGCATACAGCCACCTTATTGATACATTGGGACTTCCTGAAGTGGAATATTCAGCATTCCTTAAATATAAGGAAATGAAAGATAAATATGACTATATGCAGGAATTCGGCGTTGAGTCAAAACAGGGCATAGCCCGCACTCTTGCCGTGTTTGGCGCGTTCACTGAAGGTCTTCAGCTATTCGCATCATTCGCCATTCTAATGAACTTCCAGCGCTTCGGTAAAATGAAGGGCATGGGTCAGATTGTTGCATGGTCAGCGCGTGATGAAACTCTGCACACAAACAGCATCATCAAGTTATACCATACATTCATGCAGGAAAACCCTGAAGTGAATACTGAAGAGTTCAAGCGTGATATGTACAAGATCTGCGAAACAATTGTTACGCACGAAGATGCATTCATTGAACTTGCGTTCGGCATGGGTGACGTGCAGGGCATTACGGAAGCTGAAGTTAAAAAATACATCCGCTTCATTGCCAACCGCCGCCTTCTGCAGCTAGGCCTTCAGCCTATCTACCAGAATGTTGAAAAAAATCCTCTGCCATGGATGGATGAGATATTAAACGGTGTTGAGCACACCAACTTCTTCGAGAACCGCGTGACCGAATATACCAAAGCGGCAACGACAGGTTCATGGGAAGAAGCCTTTGCCTAAAGATAACTCGCTGTATTATTTAAAATTATTATTGCCGTAAAGTGGATTTGCAGTAATAATAATGTCATGTGCCTATGCTATATTTTCTAAAGAATAGAGGGAAGTATGGCAGAAAAGCAAAAATATAACATAGGCAAAGTAGATGAAGTTAAGATCAAATACTCTGATGTATTTGATATAAAAATCCCTGCTGATACTGAACTTGGCAAAAAAACGCGTGAGTTCATGGAATTTTTTGAGCAGGCAAAATTCAGGTATTATGGAACCGATCCTGCAACCGGCCAGCAGGTTATAAAAGAAACAACAGGGCAGGATATGCTGCAAGAGGCAAAAACAAAAGCCGACCGTATGCACAAGCTGTTGGAAGACATAAACTCTCCTGCCAAAAATATAATTGTCCCTAACGGCAAAATTCCCATAATTCAAACTCCCGGTACATTTGATGGCCATAAAGAAACCGGCTGCTCAACCTGTTTTGGTGTAGTTCCTGTAGGGCAAGGCCTTGGTGTTACTGCCCCTGTCCATATCCAGCTAAGCGAAGATTATTTAAAGCGCTCAAACTATCATTCTACAGACGGAAAAATATATCCTGTAACAATTGACGCGGTTATGGCAAATGAACTTCAGGAAGCATGCGCATTCAAAGCTTCAGATTCTGCTTCTATATATTTTGAAAATATAGTGCTGGGCAATATGGGATCTCCGCAAAGAACAAATCAGGAAAAGCTGGCACAGCCGGATGCGGTTCAACGCTCTTCAATCGGAACTTTGTATGATAATATGTTGCTTGTCCCAAGCCAGCCGCAAATAGCACCAAAACAACCTGAAAATTCCAAACCTGATCCTGCCGCAAAGCCGCAGGAGGAAACAAAAGAAATTAAGCAACAGCAAGTTGGCCAAACTGAGAAAAGTCTGGGCCCCGTAAATCCTACTGCGCTATTACGTCAGAAAGAGCAGGCTTTGTTTATTTAGTAATTAGTTACCCTGAAAATCCGGGTTTGTATATTCCTCGTTCTGCTGCGGCCTGTGTGTGCTGCTGCTTGTACCGGCACTGCGGCCGTTTACAGGCTCAGAATAAACACCGCGGCGCGGGTCATCACGGAATATAACATGGCTTACCACGCGTTTTACACCCGGTGCGCGGCGCGCGATCGCAACCGCGATATCAAGTTCCTTTTTATTTTCGGCAATACCCATAAGGTAAACAGTGCCTTCAACGGTCTCAACGCCGTAATTGACTGATTTAATTCCTTCAGTCAGGAACATGCGCGTTTTTATATGGCGAGATATGTAAGCGTCCTGCACGTAAGTTTTAAAGCTTGATGCGTTATTCACCTGAATTTCGTTTATAACTTCTTTCACGCCCGCAACTTCCCATGTTAGGCGCTCAGCCTCAACCTTGTTCTCAGGGTTCTTAACACTACCGGCAAGAAGCACGCGGCCCTCGGATATTTGCGTATCCACATTCGCGAACAGGTCATTGAAATCCTTCTGTGCGAACTTATCGTTGATTGAAATAGCAATGGAGTTATCATCCAGCCTTGAACCCGCGCTGCGTTCCTGCGCCAGAGTTTTACCAGCTTCCGCTGCAGTAAAGATGGTTGCCGCAAAGCAGCCGCTAAGCGAAATTGCCAATGTCATATTCATGGCCGTTGCTACAAAAAGTGATTGGTATTTTTTCATATTTTTAATTCTCCATTATCCACGCCGCCTCAGTATGCTGAGGCACCAGTTTTGAATCAACAAAAATAAAATCAAAGCGCATGTCATGTTTTTCTATTTGCGGATTCTGTGAAATATATTGCAAAGCTGCATTGGCAATACGCTGCTTCCCTCGTTTTCCGATCGGGTCATCCAGCAGTGCGCTTCGGCGGCTTTTCACTTCTACGAACGCAATTAAATTTTCCTTCTGCGCAATAATATCTATTTCGCCGGCCTTGCACTTAAAGCGCTGCGCTAAAATTTTATAGCCCTTCTTCTCAAGGTAAGCCGCTGCAATGCCTTCTGCGTCAATACCGCTCTGGTGATTGGTGGTAATGCGAGGGCTGCGTTTAATTATTTTTAATTCTGATTCCGTGCTCATACACCGCTTTTTTGCTGATGCCGTATTTGGTGGCAATTATCTCGGAAGCCTCTTTCAGCTTATACTGGCCAAGCAGGCTTTTAAGCTCAGCCTCAATATCTTCCATATTAACTTCACCGGCTACGGCAGGGGAAAGCATTATCACTACTTCGCCGCGCGGTTCGTTCTTTGAATAATATTCGTGCAGTTCTTCAAAACTACCGCTTTTGAACTCTTCATATATTTTAGTAAGCTCACGCGCCACAACGGCGGTGCGGCCTTTGAAATACTTGGGCATCGCCTCAAGCGTTGCAGCCACACGCTTGGGTGACTCATAAAATATAATGGTGGAATTTATGGGGGAAAGCTCAGTGAACTTTTTCTCATCAACAAACCCAGCAAAATGGAATTGGTCTGAAGGAAGCCCTGCGCCAACCATTGCTGCCAGCATGGCAGACGCCCCGGGTACGGGAATGACCTTATAGCCGTTATCCAGCACCTCGCGCGCAAGTTTATAGCCGGGGTCGGAAACCAGCGGGGTGCCTGCATCTGTCACC